>NZ_JBIGIA010000010.1:0-233650 GCF_043555975.1 Pelomonas nitida
TTCCGCACCTCGGGCAACAGCGGCTGTATCCGCGACCACAGTGCTGCGCTGACTTCCTTCTTGACTGCCATCTTCCTCAGCGGTTCTTGAACTGAGGCAGATGATAAGTTTCGTTAGCGGCTCTTAGCAGGCCCGAAGCCTAATGCGCTGACTGTCGATGTCCGGGCGCGACCGCAGGTAGGTCACAGCGGCCATGATGTCGCGTGAGACGAGCGGCAGCGATTCGTCGAAGGTGCCGGTGGACGCGCCGAAGCCGCGCTTGTCGTAGCTGAGTGTTGCGATGCCTGCCGTGTGCAGCCGCTGTCGCAGCGCGCCATAACCGCCGCGCCCCCACGGTCCGGCGCCCACGGCGAGCACGACGACCGGCACCCGGGCGGCCACCGGCCCGGCGGCCTGGGGCAGCTCCAGCGTGGCGGCGATACGCACACCGGGCTCGGAGTCGTACGACACCTCCTGCGTCACGATGGCCCAGGCCAGCTGGCTCCACAGCCACAGCAAGGCCGCGATCCCCAGGCGGAGCGGGCTAACGCAGCAACGGGTCGCAGTGTGCATGGAGTCTCCGGGCGCGGCGAGTTTGCCGCATGGGGCGCGCATCATCGCCGCGCAGGCGCTGCTGCGGGGGCGGTGTTACCCCCGAGTCGGCACGACGGCGGCCAGGGGAGGGCGGCTTCAGAATGAGGCGCGTTTTTTGCTGAGTCGGGGAATCGCGCCATTCCCTAGTCCACCGATTTCACTGATCTGCTGGACTGGCATCCATCTCGAGGTGACCTCACTGTGACAACCGCCGCCCGCTCGCCCCTGTTGCCGCTTGCCGCCGCTCTGTTGTGCTGTTTCGCGCCCGCGCTATGGGCGCAGTCGGCCGCCGGGGACGGTGCGGCGGGCGAAGGCGGGGCGGAGAAGGCCTCGCTCGGGCGGGTCACCGTCACCGGCTCCAACCTGCGCCGCAGTGATGGCGAGACCCCCAGCCCGGTGCAGAAGCTCACTGCGGCCGACATCGCCCGCACGGGCTACAGCACGCTGGGCGAGGTGCTGCAGCATCTGTCGGCCAACAACATGGGCTCGCTGGGCCAGGCCACGCCGGGCGCTTTCGGTGCCGGTGGCAGCGGCATCTCGCTGCGCGGCATGACGGTGGGCGCCACGCTGGTGCTGATCGACGGGCACCGCATGGCGCCCTATCCGCTGCCGGACGACGGCCAGCGCGACTTCGTCGACATCGCTTCCATCCCGGTGGAGGCGGTGGAACGCGTGGAGGTGCTGAAGGATGGCGCGTCGGCCATCTACGGCTCCGACGCGATGGCCGGGGTCGTCAACGTCATCCTCAAGCGCAGCCACGAAGGCACGCTGTTGCAGGGCGAGATCGGCAGCGCGTCGCGCGGGGACGGGCGCATGGCCAAGGTGTCGGGCATCCGCGGCTTCGGCAACCTGGACCGCGATGGCGTCGCCGGCTATCTCGCGGCCGGCTTTCGGCGCCAGGGCGCCGTGCGCTTGAGCGACCGCGCGGCGCTGGGCGGGTCGGACTGGACGCGCTATGGCGGCGAGGACCTGGGCCTGGTGGCCAACCCCGAGCTGCAGGTGGCGCCCGAGACGCGCAGCTACAGCCTGCTGGGCAAGCTGACCGCGCTGCTGCCGCAGGACTGGACGCTGTCGGCGGCGGCCTCCGTGCTGGGCAGCCGCGCGACGCAGGTGGGGCTGCTGAATTGGGTATCGCCGGAGGGCGGCATCACGACCTTCGACTTCGGCCCCGGCCATCCCTCGCCGCTGCCCACCGCGTTGAACGGCACCAACGTCATCGACCCGGCCACCGGCGCCCCGGTGGACTACGAATTCGGCGAGCTGCCGGCGCAGCGCTCGCGCACGTCGACGCAGTCGCAGCGCGTGGTGGCCGAACTCTCCGGCGGCCTGGCCGGCTGGGACGTGCAGGCCGCGCTGGGGCTGACGCGCGTGGCCACGCAGCTGACGCTGAAGAACTTCGTCAGCCTGCCGGCATTGCAGGCGGCGCTGGACGGCGGGCGTTACGTCATCGGCGGCAGCAACAGCGCCGAGGCGCTGGCCAGCCTGACGCCCGAGGGCCGCTCGACGTCCACCAACACGCTGAACTTCCTGTCGCTGCGCGCCAGCCGCGACCTCGCCCGGCTCGACGGCGGCGCGCTGGCGCTGGGCCTGGGGCTGGACTACATGAAGCGCTCGCTGGATGAGCACTTTCCCGATGGCTTCGCCAGTGGCGCGCAGGCCAGCAACATCTACGCCTTCGGCGTCGGCAAGCAGACCATCACGGCGGCCTACGTCGAGCTGGCCGCGCCGTTGACCCGGCAGCTTGAAGTGGACGCCGCCGCGCGGGTGGACCATTACGACACCTACGGCTCCTCGGTGACGCCCAAGGTCGGCGTGAAGTACGTGCCCGTCAAGGCGCTGACATTGCGCGGCACCTATGCCGGCGGCTTTCGCGCGCCCAACCCGGTGGAGAGCGGCGTCTCGGGCTCCAGCGCCGGCTACCTGCCGCCACTGGTGGACACGGCGCTGTGCACCCTCGTGAAGCCCGGCCAGCCCTGCGACATCGGCGTGGGCGGCACGCAGCTGCAGCTGCCGGGCAAGGACCTGCGGCCCGAGAAATCGCGTTCGATGACGCTGGGCTTCGTGTTCGAGCCGTTGCCGGCGATGAACGTGTCGCTGGACTACTACGACATCAAGATCCGCAACCAGATCGTGTCCGTCGGGCTGTTCGGGCAGGGGCAGATCAACGACCCCGCCGCCTACGGCACCAAGCTCTACCGCGTGAACAGCCCGACCACGCCCAACGCCGCGCCCACCAGCGCCGACGACACCATCCTGTACGGCACCTATCCGTTCATCAACCTGGGTAGCGCCCGCACCAGCGGGTTGGACCTGGATCTGCGCCTGGCGCTGGACGGCGGGGCCTGGGGCCGCTTCACGCCGCAGCTGCAGTGGACGCACATGATCCGCTACACCATCGACCGCGGCCCGGGCCAGGTCTACGAGCTGGCCGGCACGCATGGCCCCAGCTTCGTCTCCACCAATACCGGCACGCCGCGTGAGCGCGGCGCGCTGTCGCTGAACTGGGCACGCGGCCCCGTCGAGCTGACCGGCACGCTGAACTACCTCAGCGGCCTGCGCGTGGAAGACGCCAGCTACAACCTGCCGGACTGCGCGTCTGCGCTCTCCACGGTGTTCCCGAACGGGCTGCCGGCAGGCGGCTCGCCGTTGTGCCGCGTGCCGTCGTTCACGACCGTCAACCTCAGCGGCAGCTGGCAGGTCGGCCCGGGCCTGAGCCTGCGGGCGGCGGTGACCAACGTGTTCGACCGCCGCGCGCCCGTTGACGCCTTCGCGTCGGGCTCCACGGGCGGGGGCGTGTCGTCGGGTGGTGCGCACTACAACCCGTCGCTGCATCAGGAGGGGGCCGTCGGCCGCTACCTGACGCTCGGGTTGAGCTACCGGTTCTGAGCGCCGCCGCGCCGGTGAGCGTTGGCGCGCGACAACGCGGCGCGCGCGTTGGGCTTGCGCGCGTTCGCTAACGCCCTCATCATTCGCGCCCTTGCTGAAGGCGCCCACGACAGCGCCCGCAAATCGGAGATCCCTGCTATGTCCTCCCTGTTCATATCGACCATCGACTGAACACGGTTCCCGAGCCCCGGCTGAACCGTGTCTGTTCCCAGATACGGCCTCAGACCGCGTGGCGTGCAAAGCCCCGCTGCCCATGAGCCGGGGCTTTTGCTTTTCGGAAACCGAATGAGTGACCAACTCCGTTCCCGCGCCCTCCAGGAGGGGCGGGTCAAGGCCTTGCGCCGCATGAAACAGCCGATGACCCTGGTGATCGAAGCCAGCGTCGGTGCGCGCGACCCTGTGGCCAGGGCGCTCGCCCATCGCGGCTCGCGCGGCGCCGGCCAACATATCCAGAGCCGCGGTGCCCAGCGCCGCGCTGACCGCATGGCGCTGCAGGCGCTGATGCGACGAAAGGATTGGGATGAGTGATTCCCAGACAAACCTGCGCGACCAGTTGGCGCAGAAAAACCAGCAGCTGCAGAACGTGGCCGCCCAGCTCAAGACCGAGCTGTTCGGCATCGACGCCATCATCGACCGCGCCATCGACGCCGTGCGGGCCTGGTATGTGCTGCCGGAGCTGGTGACGCGCCCGGTCATCGTCTGCCTGTGGGGCCTGACCGGCACCGGCAAGACCCAGCTCGTGCGGCGCCTGGCGCAGCTGCTGGGCTTCTACGATCGATTCGTGGAAGTGCAGATGGACGGCTTCTCCAACGGCGCGGGCTGGCGCGGCGCGCAGAGCATCTCGGGCATGCTGGCCGAGTCGGGCGTGCGCGAGGGCGAGCCGGGCATCCTCGCGCTGGACGAGTTCCAGCGTTTTCGCACCATCGACGTCAAGCGCAGCGAGCTGCGCGTCGAGCGCTACCAGGACGTCTGGGCCTTGTTGTCCGATGGCCGCCTGCCGCCGGCGCTCTCGCTGCTGGGTGACATCGAGGCCTCCATCGCCGAGGCGGCCTTTGACGCCGAGCGCGCCGACGCCGACGAGGTCAAGCGCCGCTTCAAGCTGCGGCCGTGGGAGGCGCAGGAGCTGCAGCGCAACCTCAAGCTCGATGAACCCTTGCTGGAGATCATGGCGTGGACGCCGGAGCAGATCCAGCAGCGGCTGCGCGCCTTCCGCGAGGAGGGCCAGCAGCAGTGGGACACCGACTACACCCGGCTGCTCGTCTTCGTCTGCGGCAACCTCGACGAGATGTACGAGGACCTCGCCACCAGCGTGGACGACTGCGACAGTGACGCCGACATCTTCCATGCGCTGACGGCCAAGCTCAGCGTCATCGATGTGAAGCAGGCGCTCAACAAGCGGTTCAAGCCCGAGCAGGTGGCGCGCCTGGGCAACGAGCACATCGTCTACCCGTCGCTGTCGCGGCAGGCCTATGAGCAGCTCATCGCGCAGGGCAGCGCCCGCTACGTGCGCGAGACCGAAGCCCGCTGCGGGCTGCGCTTCGAGCTGGCGGCCAGCGTGCGCGAGCAGATCTACGCCAACGCCGTGTTCCCCGCGCAAGGTACGCGCCCGCTGTTCTCGTCACTGCACGGCATCCTGGGCGCGGGCCTGGCCAAGGCGGCGCTATGGGCGCTGGCGCAGGGGGCCGACCCGGGCGACCTGGTGGGCCTGGCGGCCGATGGCCGCAGCCTCGTCGCCCACTGGCGCGGGCAGTCGCAGGCCATCGCCGTGCCGTTCGAGATCAGCCGGCTGCGCCAGCGCAACAACGCCGACTTCCGCGCGCTGCTGGCCGTGCACGAGGCCGGCCACGGGCTGGTGCACGCACTCCTGTTCGGGCGGGCGCCGCGGGAGATCAAGATCCACGTCGCGAGCTTCGAGGGGGGCTACAACACCTACACGTCGCGCAAGGTGTGGTCGCGCCAGAACCTGGAGGACGCCATCTGCACCAGCCTCGCCGGCCGGGCGGCGGAGCTGCTGGTGTTCGGGCCTGCGATGAGCTCCAGCGGCGCCGAGAGCGACTTGCGCAAGGCCACCGAGACGGCCGCGCGCATGTGGCGGCACACCGGGCACGGCGAACGCATCGGGCGCTGCGACGTGTCGTCCGAGAGCGGCGAACACCTGCTGACCGATGTCGAGGCCACCAACGCGCCCGTCGAGGCGCTGCTGCAGGCCGAGCACGGCCGCGCGACGCGCCTGCTGGCGGATCACCGTGATGCGCTGCTGGCGCTGGTGGACGAGCTCATGGCTCAAGGCCAGGTCACGCCGACGCGTTTCGCCCAGGTGACCGGACTGACGCTGGACCGGCCGGCGGAGGCGCTGGATGCCTATGCGCAGCGACTCGCCGAGTTCCGTGACGCCGACAACGCGGTGGCGCGGTTGAGGGCGTAGCCGGTGGCGTGGAAGGCGGCCAGCGCTGGGCTGGTCATGCGGGTGTCAGAGCTCAGGCAGGGGCGGATGATCGCCCGCGTGCGCCAGGTGGCTGACCAGCGGCAGCCCGGGCCCCCAGGCGTGGATCAACCAGCCCGCAGGCTCCTGCGTGATGGCCAGCGGGGCGTCGGTGGCCAGCTCCAGCGCCACCTGGTGTGCCGGTGACGGTGCGCTCAGCGCCGCCGCATGGGCCACCTGGCCGAGCGTGAGCCGGTGCAGATGGCCGCAGGCGACACGGCGCACGTGGGGGTGGCGGGCGATCAGCGCCTCGAAGCCGGCGAGGCCGTGCTGCAGCGACATGTGATCCATGACGGCCAGGCCCGTGGCATGCGGCGGGTGGTGCAGGGCCACGAGCGTGGGCACGTCGGGCCGCGCGGCGAGCAGGGCGTCGGCCTGGGAAAGGCGGGCCTCGTCGAAGCCACCCTCGGGGCGGCCCGGCAGCACGCTGTCCAGCACCACCAGGCGCAGCGGGCCGGGCAGGTCCAGCGCGTACTGGATGGCCGTCGCGCCGGGCTCGCCGCAGTGCACCTGGGGCAGCCCGGCGAAGGCGGCCTGCAGCGGCGCGCGCGCGTCGTGGTTGCCGGGGACGAGCGCCAGCGGCAGGCCGGCGTCGATCAGCGGCTGCAGCAGCTCGCGCAGTTGCGCGTACTCGGCCGGGTGGCCGGCGTCGACGAGGTCGCCGGTGATGAGCACGGCCACCGGCCGGGGGCGCAGCTGCAGCACGCGCTCGACGGCGTGGCGCAGGGCGGCGGCGGTGTCCACCCGGCCCGAGATCAGCCGGCCGGGGTGGGTGATGTGGGTGTCGCTGAGCTGGACCAGCAGATAGGGCGTCGCGTCCATGGGGCGCGACTCTAACGTCGTGTTCGCGGGTTTCGGCGCGCGGGAAGCGGGAAAACTTACTTCCTCATCAAGCGGCCCCTGCCGCCAGGGGCAGCAGGGCAAGCTCATTTCCTCATCAAGGTGCTCTTGCCGTCTGCGTCAGCAGGGCAAGCTCATTTCCTCATCAAGGTGCTCTTGCCGTCTGCGTCAGCAGGGCAAGCTCATTTCCTCATCAAGGTGCTCTTGCCAAACAGCGACTCGATGAGGTCCACCGCCACGAGGGCGGTCTTGTTGCGCTCGTCCAGCGCCGGGTTCAGCTCCATGACGTCCAGCGACGCCAGTCGGCCTGTGTCGTGGATCATCTCCATGCACAGATGGGCTTCGCGGTAGGTCGGGCCGCCCGGCACGGTGGTGCCGACGCCGGGCGCCATGACGGGGTCGAGGAAGTCGACGTCGAAGCTGACGTGCAGGTGGGTGTTGTCGTCCAGCGTCGCGAGCGCCAGCTCCATCGTGTGGCGCATGCCCATCTCGTCGATGAAGCGCATGTCGAAGACCTCCAGGTCCTGCTCATGCACGAAACGGCGCTCGCCTTCGTCCACGCTGCGGATGCCGATCTGGCGCACCCACTTCGCTTGAATGGCCGGCACATGGCCGCCGATCTCGATGAGCTCCTGGGGGCCGAAGCCGCACAGGCAGGCCACCGGCATGCCGTGGATGTTGCCGCTGGGGGTCAGCGCGCTGGTGTTGAAGTCGGCATGGGCGTCGAGCCACAGCACGCGCAGCTTCTTGCCGACATCGCGGCAATGGTGGGCCACGGCGGCGATGGAGCCCAGGCCCAGGCAGTGGTCGCCACCCAGCAGGATGGGCATGCGGCCGGTCTTGAGCTCGCTGTAGACGGCGTCATGCACGGCCCGGTTCCAGGCGACGACTTCGTCGAGGTGGCGGTAGCCATCCACCGGCGGCAGCCAGGGGTTGGACGGGCCGGCAAGGTTGCCGCGGTCCAGCACGTCGACGCCGCGGCCGCGCAGCGCTTCGCGCAGGCCGGCGACGCGGATGGCCTCGGGGCCCATGCCGGCGCCGCGCGCGCCAGCGCCGACGTCGGTGGGCGCGCCGATCAGGGAAACATTGCGCAGTGAGGTCATGGGGTATGGATGCTCGAAAGCTCAGGTTCGGATTCGAGCACGGCCCAGGCCTCTTCGGCCGTCTCGACGTAATGGAACAACTGCTCGTCGCCCGGGCTGATCATGCCGGTCTCCAGCAGCAGGTCGACGTTGATGACGCGCGTCCAGAAGTCGCGCCCGAACAGCAGGATGGGGCGGCGGCGGCTCTTGCCGGTCTGGATCAGCGTCAGCGTCTCGAAGAGTTCATCCAGCGTGCCGTAGCCGCCGGGGAAGCACACCAGCGCGATGGAGCGCATCAGGAAGTGCATCTTGCGCAGGCCGAAGTAGTGGAAGCGAAAGCACAGCTCCGGCGTGATGTAGGGGTTGGGGTACTGCTCGTGCGGCAGCACGATGTTCAGCCCCACGCTCTTGCCTCCCATCTCGTGGGCGCCGCGGTTGCCGGCCTCCATGATGCCGGGGCCGCCGCCGGTGGCGATGACCACGGGCCTTCCGCGCTCGGCACAGCCGGTGGTGACGATCTGCGCGAAGCGGCGTGCCTCCTCGTAGTAGCGGCTCATGGCCAGCTTGCTGCGCGCGATGCGCAGCTGGGCGGCGTCGCCGCTGGCTTCGGCCGCGGTGACGAGGGCCTGGGCGGCATCGGCCGACAGGATGCGCGCGCTGCCGAAGATGACGATGGTGGACGTGACGCCCTGTTCGTTCAGCAGCAGTTCGGGCTTCATCAGCTCGAGCTGCATGCGCACCGAGCGCATGTCCTGGCGCAGCAGGAAGGCTTCGTCCTTGAATGCCAGCTCGTAGGCGCTGCCGGGTGCGTCGTAAGTGGGGTGGGGGGTGAGCGATTCGCACTCGTCCCTGGCCGTCGGGAAGTTGCGGGTGGTGAGGTCGATGCGGCGGTTCATGGATGGACGGAGACGGACGGGCGTCGGGTGGCCCTAGAGATTGACGAAACGGTTGCGTCCCTGCGCTTTCGCACGATACAGCGCTTCATCGGCCAGCTTCAGCAGCACATCGGCGGTGACGTCGTCACCGGGCTCGCAGGTCGTGAAGCCGCCCGACAGCGTGATGTGCGGCGCCGTGGCGGAGTCGGGGTGCGGCAGCGCCGCGCTGGCGAAGACCCGCGTGATGGCGTTGGCCAGCGTGCGCGCGCCGGCACGCGGCGTGTCGGGCAGCACGAGGGCGAACTCCTCGCCACCGTAGCGGGCCACGGAGTCCAGCGGCCGGCGCGCGAGCTGGCGCAGCATGGCCGCCACCTGGCGCAGGCAGTCGTCGCCAGACTGGTGGCCCAGCGCGTCGTTGTAGCGCTTGAAGTGGTCGACGTCGCAGAGCATCACCGTCAGCGGCGTCTTGAGCCGCCGGCACAGCAGGATGGACTCCTGCAGCTGCTCGTTGAAGCCGCGGCGGTTCAGCAGCCCGGTCAGCGCGTCGTGCGCGGCCTGGCGTTGCAGCTCGACGTTGGCGCGCTGCAGCTCCTGCGACATCGCCTGCAGCTGGCGCTGCATGTTGCGCAGCCGTTGCATCGCGTGCAGCTTGGCTTCGAGCACGACCGGGTGGACGGGCTTGGTGAGGTAGTCGTCGCCGCCGCAGGAGATGCCGTCCGCGACGCTGGTCGCCTCCGACATCGCGGACAGGAAGATCACCGGTGTCCACTCGCCGGAGAGGGCCTCGCGCTGGCGCACCTGCCGGGCCAGCCAGTAGCCGTCGTGCTCGGGCATGACGACGTCGCTCAGGATGAGGTCGGGCTGGTGACGGTCGAACAGCTCCAGCGCCCAGGCGGCGCCGGAGGCTTCGATGATCTGGTGGCCGAGGCGGTCCAGGTGGTAGGCCAGGCTGCCCCGGACGCTTTCGTCGTCGTCCACGACCAGGATGCGCAGCGGCGGGACGGGCAGCGTGGGCTGCACGAGCAGAGGATCGGTCATCGGCAGGGACGGTGGACGCCAGGGCATCATGCGGGGTGGTGATGGCCGCATACGCTGCAGCCGGGGTCGCGCTGGAGGCCGATTTCGCTCCACTGCATGCGGCGGCCGTCCAGCATCAGCAGCCGGCCGGCGAGCGGCTCGCCGATGCCGGCCAGCAGCTTCAGCGCCTCGGCCGCCTGCAGGCTGCCGACGATGCCCACGAGCGGCGCGAACACGCCCATGGTCGAGCAAGCCACATCCTCGAAGCCGGATTCCGGTGGGAACAGGCAGGCATAACAGGGCTGCGTGCCGGTGCGGCTGTCGTAGACGCTGATCTGGCCGTCGAAGCCGATCGCCGCGCCCGACACCAGTGGCCGGGCGTGGCGCACACAGGCGGCGTTGACGAGGTGGCGCGTGGCGAAGTTGTCGGTGCAGTCGATGACGACGTCTGCCAGCGGCACTTCGGCATCGAGCAGCGCGGCGTCGGCCTGTTGTGGCAGCGCACGCACGCGCACGGCGGGGTTCAGGGCGGCCATGCGGGCGGCGGCCGAGGCGACCTTGGGCTGGCCCAGGCTGGCCATGTCGTGGGCGATCTGGCGCTGCAGGTTGGTCAGCGACACGGTGTCGTGATCGAGCAGCGTGATGGTGCCCACGCCGGCCGACGCAAGGTACAGCGCCACCGGCGAGCCCAGCCCGCCCGCGCCGATCACCAGCGCCCGGCTGTCGAGCAGCCGCTGCTGGCCCTCGATGCCGATTTCGTCCAGCAGCAGGTGGCGGGAGTAGCGCAACAGGTCGTCGTCGGTCATGGCGTCAGCATATCGGGCCACAGCGGTGCCGCCATGCTGCGGCGCATGGCTTCGATGAAGTAGCGCAGCCGCGCGGGCGGCGCCGGCGGGTTGGGGTAGAGCAGGCGCACCGGCAGCGCCTCGCCGCGCCAGCGCGGCAGCAGGTGCACCAGGCGGCCCTGGGCGATGTCGTCGCGCACGGCCCAGCCCGACAGCAGCGCCGCCCCCAGGCCCAGCCGGGCCGCCTCGCGCGTTGCGTAGAGGCTGTCGGTCGCGAAGACGGGGCGGATGGGGATGCGCGTGGCCTCGCCGTCGTCGCGGTGCAGGCGCAGCTCCTGGCGGTAGAAGGTCGCAATCGCCAGCCAGGGCAGCGCGGCGAGGTCATCGGGCGTTCTCACGCGGCGCCCGCGCAGCAGTGACGGTGCGGCCACCAGCACGCGGGGCACGCTGGCCAGCGGAATGGCCACGACGGCGCCCTCGGGCCGGCCGCCGACGCGGATGGCGCAGTCCAGCCCCTGCTCGACGAAGTTGGGCGACGCGTCGTTCAGCAGCCATTCCACGCGCAGGGCCGGTGCGGCCTGCAGCGCCTGCACGAGCGGCTCGATCAGATGCTCCTGGCCGAAGGCATGCGGCACCTGCACGCGCAGCAGGCCCTCCGGCAGGCCGGGTTCCGCACGCAGCGTTTCCTCGAAGCCCTCCCACTCGGCGGCCAGCGCCTTGGCGCGCTCGTAGGCGCGCTGGCCGGTGTCGGTCAGGCGCAGCGCATGGGTGGAGCGCTGCACGAGGGGCTGGCCCAGCTGGCGCTCCAGCGATTGCAGCCGGCGGCTGACGGTGGGCTGCGTGGTGCCCAGCTGCCGGGCCGCGGCCGACAGGCTGCCCGCCTCGACGATGCGAATGAAGGTCTGCATCAGCTGCAGCCGGTCGGCGGTCTTGCTCATGCGTGCAGCGTATGACAGTCCTGCGTGCTCTGCGTCTAGCGGGGTATTGGGCCCTTCGTCACACTGCCGCCCATGCAATCGACCCCCGCTCCCTCCGCCGCGCTGGCGCCCTCGCTCAGTCCCTCCCTCAGCCCCGCGCTGACCCTGCTGCTGGCCACGGCCACCGGCCTGGCCGTCGCATCCATCTACTACGTGCAGCCGCTGCTGGGCTTGCTGGCCTCGGAGTTCGGCGTGGGCAGTGCCACGGTGGGCCTGCTGCCCACGCTGACCCAACTCGGCTACGGTGCCGCCATCCTGCTGCTGTCGCCGCTGGGCGACCGCTTCGATCGCCGGCGCATCATCGTCACCAAGGCGGCCGCCCTGGTGGCTGCCTTGCTGTTCGCGGCCGCAGCGCCGGGCTTCGCGGCGCTGTGCGCTGCGAGCGTGGCCATCGGCCTGGCCGGCACGCTGGCCCAGGATCTCGTGCCCGCCGCGGCCACACTGGCCCCCGAGGCCCAGCGCGGCAAGCGGGTCGGGCAAGTCATGACGGGGCTGCTGCTGGGCATCCTGCTGTCGCGCGTGGCGTCCGGGGCCGTGGCGGCCGTGGCGGGCTGGCGCTGGGTGTATGGCGCCGCTGCCGTGGCCGTGGCGGCGCTGATCCCCTTGCTGTGGCGTGGCCTGCCGCGCTTCGTGCCGGCGACGCAGGCGGGCTATGGCTCGTTGCTGGCGTCCATGGGCGCGCTGTGGATGCGCCATGCGGCGCTGCGCCGTGCGGCGCTGGCGCAGGGGCTGTTGAGCGTGGCGTTCAGCGCGTTCTGGTCGACGCTGGCGCTGGTGCTGGCGGGGCCCGATTTCGGGCAGGGCAGCGCGGTGGCCGGCGCCTTCGGGCTGGCCGGTGCGGCGGGCGCGCTGGCGGCGCCGCTGGCCGGCGGCATCGCTGACCGGCGCGGGCCGCAGGCCGTCATCCGCATCGGCGCGCTGCTGGTGTTGGTGGCCTTCTGTGTCGAGGCGCTGGCGCCCGCATCGCTGTGGCTGCTCGTCGCGGTGGCCGTCGTGTTCGACCTCGGCGTGCAGGCTGCGCTGGTCTCGCACCAGAGCGTGATCTACGCGCTCGACGCGGCCTCGCGCAGCCGGCTGAACGCGGTGCTGGTCAGCGCCATGTTTGCGGGCATGGCCAGCGGGGCGGCGTTGGGTTCCGTGCTGCTGGCGCATCTGGGTTGGCGGGCGGTGCCGGTGCTGGGCGCGGTGGCTGCTTTGGGTGCCTTGGCGTTTACTCGTCGCCGGTGAATTGCTTCGGGTTGCTTGGGTTAGGAGCCTTTGTGACTCGATGCCGAGCTGCCGGGAGTCCGCCCCGGCGGGCGGGTAACTTTCTTCTGCGGCGCCAGAAGAAAGTCACCAAAGAAGAGGCGCCAACGCAATCCGCACTCGAGCGAGACAACGCGCTCGCGACGCTCGAACTGGGAAGCGCCCCGACGCGAACCGCTGCGCTCTCGCCCACCACTTGTCCAGCGCGGCAAGGCTCGGACCAGCACCCCGCTTAACGCGCGGCTGCACGCCGACGCTAGGCAGCCGAAATACCGAACAGCCGCGCCGCCGGCGGCGCTGCATGGGGCTGTTTTGATGAGCACGGCGTGCAGCCGCGCGTCGGACGGACAGGTGCGGCGACGGGGCGGACTCGTGAAAAGTCAGACGCGAGAGCGCAGCGGGTCGCTTCTGGGCGCCATCTGGCAGGCTGTTTTCGGGCGCCGCTGCGGCGCGGTGCCGCGATGGTATGCAGTTCAGCGCCTCTTCTTTGGTGACTTTCTTCTGGCAAGACAGAAGAAAGTCACCCCGCCGCCGGGCGGGACTCCCGGCAACACGGCACCGAGTAGAAAGGCTCCTCGCAAAAGCAACGACCAAAGAAAACGGGCCTCACGCAGAGGCCCGTTTCAAACTCGGTGTGCTCAGAGCTTCAGACTTACTCGGCCCTCTTCGCCTCGGCCTTGCGTTCCAGCGCGGCCTTGGAGGCGATGACGGGCTGGCCCTTGAGCTTGTTCAGCGCCTGCACCAGCGGGAAGTCTTCGGCGGAGCCGAATTCCGGCAGCGGCTTGGGTGGCTCGGCGCGCTTGGCGTACTCGGCTTCCAGCTTGGCGCGAGCCTCCTCGCGGGCCTTCTGACGGGCTTCGGTGTCGCCCTCGGGGCCGTTGTTCAGGTGCTTCTCGAGATCGGCCTCGCGGGTGCGCAGCGCGGCGAACACATTGCCCTCGGCGGTTTCGTCCACGGCCACGTCGGGCACGATGCCCTTGGCCTGGATGGAGCGCCCGCTGGGCGTGTAGTAGCGCGCCGTCGTGATCTTGATGGCGGTTTCCGGGCCGAGTTGCCGCACCGTCTGCACCGAGCCCTTGCCGAAGGTCTGGGAGCCCATGATGGTGGCGCGGTGGTGATCCTGCAGCGCACCGGCGACGATCTCGCTGGCGCTGGCCGAGCCTTCGTTGACCAGCACCACCAGCGGCACGCTCTTCAGCGCGGCCGGCAGCTTCCTGAGCGGATCGTCACCGCCACGGCGGCGGTAGTCGTCCGGCGTGGCCTTGTAGCTGGCCTTGGACTCGGGAATCTGGCCGTTGGTCGACACGACCTCGACGTCCTTGGGCAAGAAGGCGGCGGAGATGGCCACCGCGCCGTCCAGCAGGCCGCCCGGGTCGTTGCGCAGGTCCAGCACGAGGCCCTTGAGGTGGGGCTCCTGCTTGTAGATCTCTTCGAGCTTCTTCGCGAAGTCGTCGACCGTGCGGTCCTGGAACTGGCTCACGCGCAGCCAGGCGTAGCCGGGCTCGACGACCTTGGCGCGCACGCTCTGCACCTTGATCTCTTCGCGGGTGATCGTGACCGGGAAGCTGCGGTTCTCGGACTTGCGGTAGATCGTCAGCGACACCTTGGTGGCCGGTTCGCCGCGCATCTTCTTGACGGCCTGGTCGATGGACAGGCCGCGCACGGCGGTGTCGTCGATCTTGCTGATCAGGTCGCCGCTCTTCAGGCCGGCGCGGAAGGCGGGCGAGCCTTCGATGGGCGAGACGATCTTGACCAGACCGTCTTCCATGCCGATCTCGATGCCGACGCCGACGAATTTGCCGGAGGTGCCTTCGCGGAATTCCTTGAAGCTCTTCTTGTCGAAGAACTGCGAATGCGGGTCGAGCCCGGACACCATGCCGCCGATGGCGTCATTGATGAGTTTCTTCTCGTCGACCGGCTCGACATATTCGGCCTTGACGAGGCCGAATACCGCAGCGAGTTGCTGCATCTCGTCCAGCGGCAACGGGGACAGGCTGCTGCGGGCGTTGGCCTGCAGCTGCATCGTCGTCAGGGCACCTGCGACGGCACCGAGGGCAACCCAACCGGCGACTTTCAATTTGGAGCTCATGAGGCCGAGTCCTCTATCAACGTGATCCTGCAAATACGTCTTGACAGGTAAAGCTAGTGTAGCGAGGGGGTTTGTACCCCAAGGGCGATTTACCCCGCAGAAACCCTTCAAATTGAAGTCGCAGTGATGAATTGCGCGAGCGTTACGGCTGGGCGGCAATGTTGGTGGCGGTTCGTTTCAGCAGCGCAGCTTCTGCCCGGCCAGCACGCAGGTGGCCTGCGGCTGCCCCAGCGTGTCGAAGGCGTGCATCAGCCAGCCCTGGGGCGTTGCGGTCAGCAGCGCGAAGCCGAAGTCGGTATGGGTCTGGAAGGTCTCCAGCCGGGCGCCGGGCTGGGGTTCGGCGCGCAGCGCCGCGATGGCGTCGATTCGCCCGGAGGCGGCCGAGCCGCCGTTGCCGATGACGAAGCTGGCCGGCTGGTTGGTGGCAAAGCCCAGCGCCTCGTGGATGTGCAGGTGGCCGTGGACGGTGGCGATCACGCCGGGCGGCAGCAGCCGCGCGCCGAAGGCGTCCTGCAGCAAGGGCGTCAGGCCCGAGTGCGCCGGGCCGGGCTTGCCGCTGGCGCTGGGGCTGAAGGCCAGGCTCGGATGGTGGCTCACGAAGAGGCTCTGTGCGCTGTGGCCGGCCAGCGTGGCGACGGTGTCGAGCTGGCCGCGCCAGCGGATCCAGGCGGGGGAGCCGGTCGCTGGCGTGGTGCTGCCGATCTCCGAGGAGTCGAACACGATGAGCTGGCTGCGCGGCGACAGCGGCACCGCGAAGGGTTCGGTGAAGTCGCTGTCGTTGACACCGTCCTGCTCGGCCCGGCAGTCGCGCGCCGGCCCGGTGGCCGGGTCGAGGTAGCGCAGCCAGCCTTGGCCGGCGCGCGCGCAGCCTTCGTGGTTGCCGCGCACGAACACCCAGGGGGCGGCGGCCAGCAGCGCGCGCGCAGGCTGAAAGAAGTCGGCCTGCCAGGCGTCGTCGCCGTAGCCCCAGGGGCTGTTGGCGCAGGCGACGTGGGCCTGGCCGGCGGGCGTGTCGGGGCAGGGGCTTTCGCGGTAGTGGTAGTCGCCGACGTGGATGACCAGATCGGGCTTGTGCGCCAGCGCGCGGGCCAGCACGCGCGGGAAGGGCCAGCCGGCGGGGTCGTTGCAGGCCTGGAAGTCCTGCGCCGATGCCTTGAGCCGGCAGCCGGTGTCGCCCATGACGACGATGCGGCGGATCTCAGGTGCCGGCGCATTCAGCGTGATGGCGCCGACCTGCAGGCTCGCGGCCGTGTCCGGCCAGGGGGCTTCGCAGGCGCGCAGCACGAAGTGGGTGGGCTTGCGCTCGGGCTGCGCATTGCCGGCCGGCGCGGGCTCCTCGCCTGGCACGGCGCGCTCCAGCATCGCCGCCTCGCCGCCGCTCCAGCGCATGGCTGGGCAGCTGCCGCCCACCAGTGCCCGCACGACCCAGCCGGGACCGGCGACGGCCTGGACCCAGGCCTGCTGCACGCCCGTCGGCGGCGGCGCCGGCGGCGTTGCTGGCCGGATGGCGCAGCCCGTGACCGCCAGCAGGGCGGCGAGGCCGAGAAAACGCGCGTGATGAATCATGTGTCGATCAACTGTGTGAGCGCCGCCAGATTAGCGCGCTCTGGCCCGCGTCGAGCCGGTAGATTGCCGGCCACCGTCAACTTCACCGTGCGCCATGCCCGCTGCTCGCCGTCTCACCCTGCTTGCCCTGGCACTCTCGTCGTCGGTCTTCGCGGCGCAGATCGGCACCATTCCTCCGGCCGAGTCCTTGACCGCGCAGCGCGTGGCGGCGCTTGCGGCCGCCGAGCGTGAGCCGTGGGCCGCCTACCTTGCCCGATCCGACGCGCAGCGCGTGGCCGACCGTGCGGCACTGGCCGCCGAGCGCAAGGGCCTGGAGACGCTGCCGCCCACACCGGCGGGTGGCCACAGCGAAGGCAGCATGCCGCTGGACAAGCCGGCCGCCTGGTACGCCAGCGAGGCGGCGTTGCTCGTCGCGCGCAACATTCTGAGCTTCCAGACACCGGCCGGCGGCTGGGGCAAGAACCAGCCGCGCGATGCGGCATCGCGCGAGCGCGGCCAGGCCTACGTGGCGGACAACAACTCCAAGCGCGCGACGGCTGGTGACTACGACCTCGCGCACGACCCGCAGTGGAGCTACGTCGGCACCATCGACAACGACGCGACGATCACCGAGATCCGCTTCCTGGCCCGTGTCGCGGCCCAGTTCCCGGGCGAGGCCGGCGAGCCCTACCGCCAGGCGGCGCAACGCGGGCTGGCCTATCTGCTGGCGGCGCAGTTTCCGAACGGTGGCTGGCCGCAGGTGTGGCCGTTGCAGGGCGGTTATCACGATGCGATCACGATGAACGACGACGCCTTCGTCGAGGTGGCCGAGCTGATGGGCATGGTGGTGCGCGGCGATGCTGACCTGGGTTTCGTGTCGCCGGCGCTGAAGACCGGGGCGGCGGCGGCCGAGGCGAAGGCCTTGCAACTGCTGCTGGCCATGCAGATTCGCGTCAACGGCAAGCCGGCGCTGTGGGCCCAGCAGCATGACGCGCTGACGCTGGCGCCGCAGTCGGCGCGCAACTACGAGCCGCCGGCGCTGAGCAGCACTGAAAGCGCCCGCGCGCTGATGTACCTGATGAGCCTGCCCCACCCGTCGCCGGCCGTCGTGGCGGCCGTGAAAGGGGGTGTCGCGACGCTGAAGGCGCTGGCGGTGCGAGACCTGGCCTGGGGCAAGGTGGACGACGCCGAGGGGCGCCGCCTGGTCAAACGGCCCGGTGCGGGGCCGTTGTGGGCCCGCTACTACGACGCCGTCACGCTCAAGCCGATCTTCGGTGACCGCGACAAGAGCCTGCACGACGACGTCAACGAGCTGAGCCTGGAGCGCCGCAACGGCTACAACTGGTGGGGCAGCGGGCCGTCGAAGGCGCTGGCGGCCTACGACGCGTGGGCCGCCAAGTGGGTCAAAGACCCTTCCTGAGTTCGAAGCGCTTGATCTCGCCGACGACGAACAGGTAGCAGCACACGGCCACCAGCGCGTTGGCGGCGACGAACACCAGAGCCGCGTTGAACGAACCCGTGCCCTTGATCAGGTAGCCGATGACGATGGGCGTCGTGATGCCGGCGGTGTTGCCGAAGGTGTTGAACAGCGCCCCCGACAGGCCCGAGATCTCCTTGGGCGAGGTGTCGGACACGACGGCCCAGCCCAAAGCGCCCAGGCCCTTGCCGAAGAAGGCCAGCGACATGATGGCCACGACGACGGCGGCGCTGTCGACGTAGTTGCACAGGATCATGCTGGTGGACAGCAGCATGCCGATGACGATGGGCGTCTTGCGGGCGAAGGTCAGGCTCTTTCCGCGGCGCAGCAGGCCGTCCGAGATCAGCCCGCCCAGCACGCCGCCGGCGAAGCCGCAGATGGCCGGCAGGGCGGCGACGAAGCCGGCGTTCAGGATGGACATGCCGCGTTCCTTGACCAGGTAGACGGGGAACCAGGTCAGGAAGAAGTAGGTCAGCGTCGTGATGCAGTACTGGCCCACGTAGACGCCCATCAGCATGCGGTTGGAGAGCAGCTGCTTGATGTAGTTCAGCTTGGGCGAATTGGGCGCGAAGCTGCGGCTCTGCGTGCCGGGTTCGTCCATGTTGACGAGGGCACCGCCGGCAGCGAGGTAGTCCAGCTCGGCCTTGTTCACCGTGGGGTGGGTGCGTGGCGTGTAGATCGTCTTGAGCCACACCGCGCTGAGCACCACGCCCAGCAGCCCCATGACGACGAAGACCGCCGGCCAGCCGAAGCTGTGCGTGATCCAGCCCATCAGCGGCGCGAACAGCACGGTCGCGAAGTACTGCGCCGAGTTGAAGATGGCCGAGGCCGTGCCGCGCTCGTTGGCCGGGAACCAGCTCGCGACGATGCGGCCGTTGGCCGGGAAGGACGGCGCCTCCGCCGCACCGACGAGGAAGCGCAGCGCGAACAGCGTCGTGACGGCGGTGCCGACCGTGGCCGTCAGGAAGGTGATGCCGCCCTGCATCAGCGTGAAGAGGGACCACAGCAGGATGCTGGCCGCGTAGACCCGCTTGGAGCCGAAACGGTCCAGCAGCCAGCCACCGGGCAGCTGCGCGATGACGTAGGACCAGCCGAAGGCCGAGAAGATGTAGCCCATCGTCACGGCGTCGATGCCCAGCTCCTTGGACAGCGCCGGGCCGGCGATGGACAGCGTGGCGCGGTCGGCGTAGTTGATCGTCGTGACGACGAACAGCATCGCGAGGATGAGGTAGCGCTTTTTCGTGCGTGCGGCGCTGCCGGCCTGGGCCAGCGAGGCGGTGGTGGTGTTCATCAATGTCTCCGGGGAATGCGGCGGCGCCGCCTTCTGCTGGGCGGCTGCACCTGAAAGGGGAATCAGGCCTGGGTGTAGGCCGTCTTCACGGTGGTGTAGAACTCGGCGGCGTAGCGGCCTTGCTCGCGCGGGCCGTAGCTGCTGCCCTTGCGGCCGCCGAACGGCACGTGATAGTCGACACCCGCCGTCGGCAGGTTGACCATGACCATGCCGGCCTGCGAATGGCGCTTGAAGTGCGTGGCGTACTTCAGCGAGGTGGTCGCGATGCCGGCGGCCAGGCCGAACGGCGTGTCGTTGGCCAGGGCCAGCGCGTGCTCGTAGTCGCGGGCGCGGATGACGCTGACGACCGGGCCGAACACTTCCTCGCGGTTGATGCGCATCTCGGGCGTGGTCTCGGTGATCAGCGCGGGCGTCAGGTAGAAGCCTGGCGCGCCGGCCGCGTTCGTTTCGAGGCGCTCGCCGCCCTGGGCCAGCTTGCCGCCGTCGGCCTTGGCGATGCCGATGTAGTCGACGTCCTGGCCGAGCTGGTTGGCGTCGACGACGGGGCCGATGTCGGTGCCGGCCTTGCGGGCGTCGTCGATCTTCAGCGTCTTCATCTTGTCGACCATGGCGGCGATGAAGCGGTCATGGATGCCTTCGGTGACGATGAGGCGGCTGGAGGCGGTGCAGCGCTGACCGGTAGAGAAGAAACCGCTGTTGACGGCGGCACCCACGGCCACGCCCAGGTCGGCGTCGTCCAGCACGATCATGGGGTTCTTGCCGCCCATCTCGAGCTGGAACTTGGCCATGCGGCCCACGGCGGCGGCGGCCACCTTCTGGCCCGTGGCGACCGAGCCCGTGAAGCTGATGGCGCCCACGCGCGGGTCCTTCAGCAGCTTCTCGCCGACGACCGAGCCTCGGCCCATGACCAGGTTGAACACACCGGCGGGCAGGCCGGCACGCGACAGGATCTCGGCCAGCGCCCAGGCCGAGCCCGGCACCAGGTCAGCCGGCTTGAAGACGACGCAGTTGCCCCAGGCCAGCGCCGGCGCGATCTTCCAGGCCGGAATGGCGATGGGGAAGTTCCACGGCGTGATCAGGCCGACGACGCCCACGGCCTCGCGGGTGATCTCCACGCCCACGCCGGGGCGCACCGACGGCATGGTCTCGCCGCCCGGGCGCAGCGCCTCGCCGGCGAAGAACTTGAAGATGTTGCCGGCGCGCACGACTTCGCCGATGGCCTCGGGCAGGGTCTTGCCTTCCTCGCGGGCGAGCAGGTCGCCCAGCTCGGCGCGGCGCGCCAGGATCTCGGTGCCGACGGCGTCGAGGATGTCGAAGCGCTGTTGCGGCGTGGACAGGCTCCAGGCCGGGAACGCGGCGGTCGCGGCAGCGATGGCGAGATCGGCCTGCGCGGCGTCGGCCTGGGCGTATTCGCCGATCAGGTCACGCGTGTCCGACGGGTTGATGTTGCGGGTGACGGACGCGCCGTCCAGCCATTCGCCGTTGATGAGGTTCTTGTACATCGTTGACTCTCCGAGGTGTTCATTGATGGGCCGCATTGCGGCCCGATCGCTGCGGCGGCACCCGTGGCACTGGCGGGGGCCAGGCCACCGGGCGCTGCCCCGTGAGGGGCGCGCAGCGGGCAGGGTGGTTGGGTCGTTAGCGGTCCAGCGCGGGCCGCTTGGGGTTGAAGGTCCAGCCGGGGATGAGATATTGCATCGCGATCGCATCGTCGCGTGCGCCCAGGCCGTATTGCTTGTAGAGCGCGTGGGCCTTTTCGACCTCGGCCATGTCGAGCTCCACGCCCAGGCCCGGCTTCTTCGGCACCTGCACATGGCCGCCGACGATCTGCAGCGGGTCTTTCGTGAGGCGTTGGCCGTCCTGCCAGATCCAGTGCGTGTCGATGGCCGTGACCTTGCCGGGCGCGGCGGCGCCGACGTGCGTGAACATGGCCAGCGACACGTCGAAGTGGTTGTTGGAGTGCGAGCCCCAGGTCAGGCCCCAGTCGCGGCAGGTCTGCGCCACGCGCACGGAGCCGGCCATGGTCCAGAAGTGCGGGTCGGCCAGCGGGATGTCCACGCTCTGCAGCGACAGCGCATGCGTGAGCTGGCGCCAGTCGGTGGCGACCATGTTGGTGGCCGTGGGCAGGCCCGTGGCGCGACGGAACTCGGCCATCACCTCGCGGCCCGAGAAGCCGTCTTCGGCGCCGCAGGGGTCTTCGGCATAGGCGACGATGCCGCGCATCTGCCGGCCCAGGCGGATCGCGTCCTTCAGCAGCCAGCCGCCGTTGGGGTCCAGCGTCACGCGGGCCTCGGGGAAGCGTTCGTGCAGTGCGCGCACGGCCTCGACCTCCTCGTCGCCGCGCAGCACGCCGCCCTTCAGCTTGAAGTCGTTGAAGCCGTAGCGCTCGCGGGCCGCCTCGGCCAGGCGCACGACGGCCTCGGGGGTCAGCGCCACTTCATGGCGCAGGCGGAACCAGTCGTTGTCGGCGCCGGGGGCGCTGTCGTAGGGGAGGTCGGTCTTGTTGCGGTCACCCACGTAGAACAGGTAACCCAGCATCTCGACGGCGTCACGCTGCTGGCCTTCGCCGAGCAGCGCGGCCACCGGCACGCCCAGGTGCTGGCCGAGCAGGTCCAGCAGCGCCGATTCGATGGCCGTGACGGCGTGGATGGTGGTGCGCAGGTCGAAGGTCTGCAGCCCGCGGCCGCCGGCGTCGCGGTCGGCGAAGGTCTGCTGGATCTTCTGAAGCAGGCCCTGGTGGGCGCCGAGCGGCTGCCCCAGCACGAGCGGGCGCGCGTCTTCCAGCGTCTGGCGGATCTTCTCGCCGCCCGGCACCTCGCCGACGCCGGTGTTGCCGGCGCTGTCGGTCAGGATGAGCAGGTTGCGCGTGAAGAACGGCGCGTGCGCGCCGCTGAGGTTGAGCAGCATGCTGTCGCGCCCGGCAACGGGAATGACGCGCAGCTCTTTGATGACGGGGGTGGAGCTCATGTGGATCCAGTGCTCAGTGTCTTCCCCAGCAGCACCCATGGATCTGGCTTCGCCAGTCCATCGGGTGCGCCCCCTTGAGGGGGCCGGCGAAGCCGGTAGGGGGTGGGTTCATTCAGTCAGCGGTGATCTTGCGATCGGTGATGACCTTCTTCCAGCGGTCGAACTCGGCGGCCTGGAAGCTGGTGAACTGCTGGGGCGTGTTGGCCACGATCTCGAAGCCTTGTTCCAGCAGCTTGGGTTTCACGTCCGGCGCATTGAGCGCGGCGACGATGGCGCCGTGCAGCTTGGCCTTGATGTCGGCGGGCAGGCCTTTCGGCGCCGCCACGCCTTGCCAGGAGTAGACCTGCAAGCCCTTGATGCCGAGTTCGTCGGTCGTCGGCACGTCGGGCAACACCGGCGAGCGCTTGGCACTTGTGATGCCCAGCGCTCGCAGCTTGCCGGCCTTGATCTGCGGCAATGCGGTGTTGATGTTCATGAAGCTGGCGTCCACCTGGTTGCCCAGCAGGTCGGTCATGACCGGGCCGCCGCCCTTGTAGGGGATGTGCATGCCGCTGGTGCCCGTCTGCTGCCAGAAGAGCTCGGCGGTGATGTGGTCGCTCGAGCCATTGCCGCTGGACGCGAAGCTCATCTTGCCGGGTTCGGCTTTCAGCAGCGTCAGCACGTCGGCCAGCGTCTTGTGCGGCGACGCGGCCGGCACCACCAGCACGTTGGGCGCCTGCACGGCGACGGTGATGTAGTCCAGCTCCTTGGTGGGGTCGTAGCCGACGTTCTTCAGCAGGTGCGGGCCGATGACCAGCGGCCCCAGCGACGTGACGAGCACGGTGTAGCCATCCGGCGCCGAGCGCTTGGCCGCTGCCGTGCCGATGGTGCCGCCGGCGCCGCCCCGGTTGTCGACGACGAAACTGCCGCCCAGCGACTCCTGCAGCTTGGCGCCCAGCGTGCGCGCGATGGCGTCGCTGGAGCCGCCGGGCGGGAAGGGCACGAGCAAGGACACGGGCTTGGCCGTGGGCCAGGCTTGAGCCATCACGGCGCCGCTGGCGGCAAGGCCCAGCAGCAGGGAGGTCAGCAGTCGTTTCATCGATGTCTCCTGGTTTTATGTAGACGACGAGCCGGGCGGTCAGGGCGTTACGTTATTGCGGTCCCAGCTTGGCGAGCAGCGCGCCGAGTTGATCGACCTCTGCCGGCAGCAGGTCCGACAGCGGCGGGCGCACCGGGCCTGCGCTGTGGCCCACCAGCGTGGCGCCTGCCTTCACGATCGACACGGCATAGCCTTCGGCCTTGTTGCGGATGGCGATGTAGGGCAGGAAGAAGTCGCGGATCAGGCGATCGGTCGTCGCGGTGTCGTTGGCGGCGTGCGCGTTGTAGAACTCCATCGCGGTCTTCGGGATGAAGTTGAAGACGGCGGACGAGTACACCGGGCAGCCCATGGCCTTGTAGGCACCGGCGAACACCTCAGCCGTCGGCAGGCCGCCCAGGTAGGCGAAGCGCTCGCCCAGCGTCTGGCGGATGGCGACGAACTTCTCGATGTCGCCCAGGCCGTCCTTGAAGCCGATCAGGTTGGGGCAGCGGTCGGCCAGCACTTGCAGCGAGGCGGGCGTCAGCTTGCAGGCGCCGCGGTTGTAGACGACCACGCCGAACTTGACGCTCTTGCAGACGGCCTCGACGTGGGCGATCAGGCCTTCCTGGCTGGCTTCGGTCAGGTAGTGCGGCAGCAGCAGGATGCCTTGGGCGCCCAGGCGCTCGGCCTCTTGCGCGTACTGGATGGCGACGCGCGTGCCGCCACCGGCGCCGGCGAGGATGGGCGTGCGGCCACGGCAGGTGTCCAGGGCGACCTTGATGACGTCGCTGTATTCGCCCGGCTCCAGCGAGAAGAACTCGCCCGTGCCGCCGGCGGCGAACAGCGCCGAGGCGCCGTAAGGCTGCAGCCATTCCAGGCGGTCTGCGTAGGCTTTGGGCGCGAAGTTGAGTTGCGCGTCGAAATCGGTCAGGGGGAAGGACAGCAGGCCGGACTCGAGGACGGCTTTGAGTTCTTGGGGCGACATGGACAGGTCTCCGTGAGTGTTGCGTGAGGGGACTCGATGGCCGAGTGGGTTCTCGAGACTAGTTGTAGGTCATCGTACAACTGTCGTCAAATCGGAGCGACTTGGGGGAAACCCGGAAGGCTTGGGGCTGGCGATGGCATGCCCCAGGTGAGCGCGGTCTCGGCGCCGGCGAGGGGGCGCCGCCCCGGCTCAGCCCGCCTCGGCCTGCGCGCGGCGGCGGCGTTCGCGGCTGTTGCTCAGGTGCGTGCGCATGGCGGCGCGCGCCGATTCGGCATCCTGGCTCGCGATGGCGTCCAGGATGCTTTCGTGTTCGGCATTCACGCGTCGCATATAGGCCAGCCGCTCGGCGCTCAGCGCGGCGGGCTCGGCGCTCTCCAGGCGCGCCCGCGGGATGATCTGGGCGCCCAGCGTGTTCATCAGCTCGGTGAAATGGCTGTTCTGCGTGGCGCGGGCGATCTCCAGGTGGAACTGGAAGTCGGCGGCGACCGAGTCCTCGCCGTTCTCCACGGCGGCGATGACGGCGTCCAGCGTGCGCCGCAGCGCGGCCAGGTTCTCGTCGCTGCGGCGCAGCGCGGCCAGGCCAGCGGCTTCGGTCTCCAGGCCGATGCGCAGCTCCAGCACGGCGATCACGTCCTGCAGCGTGCTGAACTGCTCCGGCGTGATCTTGAACGACGGGCCGTCGCCCGGGCCGATGACGAAGGTGCCGATGCCGTGGCGCGTTTCCACCAGCGACGCGGCCTGCAGCTTGGAGATGGCCTCGCGCACGACGGTGCGGCTGACGTCGAACTCCGCCATGATGGCTGCCTCGGTGGGCAGCTTGTCGCCCGCCCGCAACTGGCCCGCGCGGATGCGGTCTCCGAGCGAATCGACCAGTTCGAGAGCCAACGTGCGTGGCCGGCGGCGGGTGACAGGAGCGTGCATGCGCGGGTTTTCCCGGGGTTTTGAAGTGGGCGAGCGATCTAAAGTGATGTAAGTTGTACGACAACTAGACGACGTACAACAAGCCCATTTCGCACTTTAGCTACAGCCACGCCGGTTATGACTGCTGTTTCCCCCCGTCCCCCGCTGACCATCCGCATGCGTGCCGAGGACAACGTCGCCATCGTCGCCAACGATGGCGGATTGCCGGAAGGCACGCTGCTGCCAGCCGGCGTGCCCGGCGCGGGCCTCGTGCTGCGGGAGAAGGTGCCCCAGGGGCACAAGGTTGCGCTGGTGGACATCCCCGAGGGCGCCGTGGTGCTGCGCTATGCGGTGCCCATCGGCTACGCGCTCAAGCCCATTCCCGCCGGCAGCTGGGTGCACGAGCGGCTGCTGCAGATGCCGGCCGCACGTGAACTCGAAGGGCTGCCCATCGCGACGGTCAGGCCGCCCGAGGCCGACCCGCTGACCGGCTACACCTTCGAGGGCTACCGCAACAAGGACGGCTCGGTCGGCACGCGCAACATCCTGGCCATCACGACCACGGTGCAGTGCGTGGCCGGCGTCGTCGCGCAAGCCGTGGCGCGCATCAAGGCCGAGCTGCTGCCGCTCTACCCCAACGTCGACGACGTCATCGGCCTGGAGCACAGCTACGGCTGCGGCGTGGCCATCGACGCGCCCGATGCCGTCATTCCCATCCGCACGCTCAAGAACATCTCGCTGAATCCCAACTTCGGCGGCGAGGTCATGGTGGTCAGCCTGGGCTGCGAGAAGCTGCAGCCCAGCCGGCTGCTGCCGCCGGGCAGCTTCCCTATTGTTGACGAGCGGGGCGCCGAGGCCGGCCCCGAGACCGTCTGCCTGCAGGACGACGCGCACGTGGGCTTCATGTCCATGCTCGACGACATCCTGCAGACCGCCAAGCCCCACCTCGAACGCCTGAACGCCCGCAAGCGCGAGACCGTGCCGGCGAGCGAGCTGGTCGTCGGCGTGCAGTGCGGCGGCAGTGACGCGTTCTCGGGCGTGACGGCCAACCCGGCCGTGGGCTTCTGCGCCGACCTGCTGGTGCGGGCCGGCGCCACCATCATGTTCAGCGAGAACACCGAGGTGCGCGACGCCGTGGAGCAGCTCACCAGCCGTGCCGCCAGCTCGGAAGTGGCCGACGCGATCATCCGCGAGCTGGGCTGGTACGACCGCTACCTCGACCGCGGCCGCGTCGACCGTGCCGCCAACACGACGCCCGGCAACAAGGCCGGCGGCCTGTCCAACATCGCCGAGAAGGCGATGGGCTCCATCATCAAGAGCGGCAGCTCGGCCATCAGCCACGTGCTGTCGCCCGGCGACAAGCTGCGGCGCGACCAGCGTGGCCTCGTCTACGCGGCCACGCCCGCCAGCGACTTCATCTGCGGCACGCTGCAGCTGGCCGCCGGCATGAACCTGCACATCTTCACCACGGGCCGCGGCACGCCCTACGGCCTGGCCGAATGCCCGGTCGTGAAGGTCGCCACCCGCACGGACCTGGCCCGCCGCTGGCACGACCTGATGGACGTCAACGCCGGCCTCATCGCCGACGGCGAAGCCACCATCGAGGAGACGGGCTGGGCGATGTTCCGCCTGCTGCTGGACGTGGCCAGCGGCCGCCGCAAGACCTGGGCCGAGCACTGGAAGCTGCACAACGCACTCGTGCTGTTCAACCCGGCGCCGGTGACCTGAGCGTGGCGGCGGCCGGCGTCTGAAAAAGCCGCGGCCGCACGCGCGGCATGCCCGCGTGGGATACTGCCGCCGGCATCCGGTGACGGCGGCATGCGTTCAGATGAGCCCTGCAAAATCCTGTCGATCCGGATGATTCCAACCGCCGGCACAGCGCCGGGCAAGGGCGTTTTTCGCCATGCCCGGCAGGCCGGTTGCGGTTGAATTCAAGACACGAGACGCGGTGGCGCTCGAAGGGAACAACAGAGAGCGCGCATGAAGCAAATCGTCTGCGTCAAATGGGGCACGGGCTACGGCCCCGAGTACGTCAACCGCCTCTACGGCATGGTGTCGCGGCACATCACGGGGCCGTTCCGCGTGGTCTGCCTGACCGATGACCGCGCCGGCATCCGGGCCGAAGTGGAATGCTTCGACCTGCCGGAGCTCGGCGTGCCGCACCCCGAGCGCACGGCGGGCAAATGGCGCAAGCAGGTGCTGTGGGGCGAGACCGTGCCGGGCCTGGAAGGCGTGGCGCTGTTCATCGACCTGGACTCGGTGATCGTCGGGTCGCTGGACCCCTATTTCGAGTTCGGCAACGAGGACGATGTCATCTGTGCGCGCAACTGGGCGCGGCCGCTGGCGCGTCTGGGCCAGACCTCGGTGTTTCGTTTCAAGGTGGGTGCCAACGCCCATCTGCTGAAGAACTTTCGCGCCGACCCGCAGGGCGTGGCCGACAAGTACGGCTTCGAGCAGCATTACGTGACGGCGAGTGTGACGGGTGGCATCAAGTTCTGGCCCGAAAGCTGGACGCGCCACTTCCGCCTGCACTGCATGCCCGCGTTCCCGCTGAACTACTTCGTGACGGCGCATTGCCCCAAGGACGCGCTCATCGTCACCTTCCCCGGCGGGCCCAACCCCGACGATGTGCTGATGGGCTGCTGGAACAAGAACGTCCCGCCGTATCGCACACGGCTGCAGCATCTGATGGCGCTGTTCAGCGGGCCGCGCGTCGACGAGAAGCGCTGGCGGCATCTGCGCCGTTATGTGCTGCCGGTGCCTTGGATCGCCGAGGCCTGGAAAGACTGACGCCCGTCAAGCCGCCGACGGCTGCGTGAGCCTGTGGCTGGCCCCGGCGCCGGCAGCGGCGCCCATGGCGATGGCATCGGCCCCGAAGCGCGACACCCGCAGCTGCGGGCCGGCCAGGGGCTCGGTTCGGGGGCGGCTCTGCAGCACGGCCATGGCCGGTGCCAGCAGGGCGTCACCCAGTTCGATGACCGGGCCGCCCAGCACGATGCAGGCGGGGTCGTAGGCGGCCGCCAGGTTCTGCAGCACCACACCCAGGTACCGGCCGGCGCTGGCCACGGCCTGGGTGGCCTGCCCGTCGCCAGCCGCCACGCGGCGCTGCAGCGCGGCCAGCGCGCCCGAAAGCGTGGGCACTGCGATCGCCTGGCCAGCCGCGTGCAGCACGGCTTGCGCGCCGATGAACGCCTCGACGCAGCCCTGGCGCCCGCAGGAGCATCGCGGCCCGGCCGCCCCTTGCAGCACCATGTGCCCCACCTCGCCGGCCAGGCCGCGGGCGCCGGTCAGCAGGCGGCCGCCCACGACGACACCCGCGCCCACGCCCAGGCCGACCAGCGCAAAGATCAGCGGATCGGCCCCGGGCGACGGATTGAATTCGGCCTCGCCCAGCGCGGCGGCATCGGCATCGTTCTGGATGAAGACCGGCACGCCGGCAAGCGCCGTCCCCCGCAGCGCCGTACGCAGCAGCGTGGCGAAGGGCAGGTCGTGCCAACCCAGGTGGTGGGCGTAGATGAGCCGGCCGCTGGCCGCGTCCACGCCGCCGGGCAGGCCCACACCCACACCGATGATGCGTTGCGCCTCGCCCAGCGTATCGGCGGCGTCCACCAGCAGCCCGGCCAGCGTCTCGACGCAGGCGCTCGCGCCACGGCCGCTGTCGTAGCCGGCCGCGTGGCTGGCGCGCAGGTCGCCCGTCAGCGAGGTCAGCACGACACGCACGACGCCCAGGCCCACCTCGGCGCCCAGTAGCAGCAGCCGGTCGGGGTCGACGAACAGCGGCGTCGGGCGGCGGCCGAGGTCGCCGGTCGCGACGACGTCTCGCGCCACCAGCCAGCCCTCGTCGATCAGCTCTCGCGTTAGCGCACTGACGGTGGATTTGGTCAGGCCCAGCGCGGCGGCCAGCTCCGCGCGGCACAAGCCGGGGCGCAGGCGCAGCTGGCGGATCAAGGCCCTGCGATTGCCGCGCTTGAGCTGGGCCTGGCCGCTGTCGCTGCCGGCTTTCATCAGGCTGGCCGTCGTCAGCATGTTCAACGTGCCCGGTCGCGCCGGGCTTGGGCGGTGTGGACGGCGCGGCGTGGCGTGGGCTTCATGGGGCTGGTGCGGCAACGGCGGCAGCGCGGCTGAGGAAGGCTGGGTGATGGTGTTGATGGTATCGCTATCAGCCATCGGCGCTGTCTGTGCACGCATGGTGGTTTACCAGGGCGCCGGCATGAATGCGCTGTCCATACACTCGCGCTGATTGCGCAACCATCAATGTGGTGACCATGGGTTCAGATGCCGGAAGCGTGCGGTGGCCGTTGGTGGCGCGCGTGGCCTTGCGGGGGCTCGTGCTGGGCCTGGCGTTCTTCGTGTCGGCCGCAGCGGCCTGCGACGCCCCGGTGGCCGTCTGCCTGCGGGACGCGCCCGGCAGCCTGGGCCTCGTGCGTGCGGGGCAGCCGGCGGCCGTCGTCGTCGAGGACGGCGCCGATCCGGCGCTGCAGCATGCCGGCCGCAGCTTCGTGGCCGATCTGCAGCGCGTGGCGGGCCGGCCCGCGGTGCTGTTGCGGGGCGTCGAGGCGGCGCCGCGCGAGCTGGTGCTCATCGCGCAGCTGGGGCGCAGCGCGCTGCTGGACAGCCTGGTGACCCGCGGGCGGCTGCCGGCGGCGGACTTGCGCGGCCGCTGGGAGGCGTTCCGGCAGATCGTCGTTGAGCGGCCGTTCGACGGCGTGGAGCGCGCCTTGGTGATCGTCGGCGCGGACCGGCGCGGCGCCGTGTTCGGCACTTACGACCTGTCTGCGCGCATCGGCGTGAGCCCCTGGCATTGGTGGGCCGACGTGCCGGTGCAGCGGCGGGCCGACGTGTTCGTGACCTCCGGTGCACGCACGGACCAGCCCGGGGTGAAGTACCGCGGCATCTTCATCAATGACGAGGCGCCGGCCTTCAGCACCTGGGCCCAGGCGAAGTTCGGGGGCGCCAACGCGGGCCTGTATGCCCATGTCTTCGAGTTGCTGCTGCGGCACAAGGGCAATTACCTGTGGCCGGCGATGTGGCCGCCGCGCGCCTTCAACGCCGACGACCCGGCGGCCCGGGTGCTGGCCGATGAGATGGGCGTCGTCATGGGCACGTCGCACCACGAGCCGATGACGCGGGCGCACGACGAGTGGCGGCGCTTCAAGGGCGGAGCGTGGGACTACACGAAGAACGCCGCCCAGCTGCGCGAGTTCTGGCGCGGCGGCATCGAGCGCAACATGGGCCGGCCGGACGGCAGCGCCTTCGACACCCTCATCACCGTGGGCATGCGCGGCGATGGTGACGAGCCCATGAGCGACAGCACGGCCACCGCGCTGCTGCAAGGCATCGTCAACGACCAGCGCCAGATCATTGCCGACGTCACCGGCCGCCCCGCCGAGCAGACGCCGCAGATGTGGGCGCTCTACAAGGAAGTGCAGGACTACTACGACTTGGGGCTGAAGGTGCCCGACGACGTGCTGCTGCTGTTCTGCGACGACAACTGGGGCCAGATCCGCCGGCTGCCAGAGCCAGGGGCCAAGCGCCCCGGTGGCTATGGCGTGTACTACCACTTCGACTACGTCGGCGGCCCGCGCAACTACAAGTGGCTCAACACCAACCAGATCGAGAAGACCTGGCAGCAGATGGACCTGGCGCACCGCCACGGTGCCGATGCGCTGTGGATCGTCAACGTCGGCGACATCAAGCCGATGGAGTTCCCGATCAGCTTCTTCCTCGACATGGCCTGGGCACCCGAGCGCATGACGCCGGCAGCGCTGGCGGCCTACCCGGCGAACTGGGCGGCGGCCACCTTCGGCCCGCCGCAGGCGGCCGAGATCGGCGCCATCCTCACGCGCTACAGCCAGTACGCCGCGCGGCGCAAGCCCGAGCTGCTGGACGAGCGCAGCTTCGCCCTCGGTGAGGCGCAGCCGGGCCTGCTGCGCGGCGGCGAGTTCGGCCTGCGCGTGGCCGAGTGGGACGCGCTGGTGGCGCGGGTCGCGAAGGTCAAAGCCGCGTTGAAGCCCGAGCAACTGGATGCCTATTTCCAGCTCGTCGAACACCCGGTGCTGGCGCTGGCCACGCTGTACCGGCTGTACGAAGCCGTGGCCTGGAACCGGCGGCTGGCCGCTGCCGGGGACGTGCGGGCGAATGTCTTCGCCGACCGCGCCGAGGCTGCGTTCGCCCGCGACCAGGCGCTGACCGACCAATACCACGCCATCGCCGGCGGCAAGTGGCGCGGCATGATGCTGCAGACCCACATCGGCTACACCGGCTGGCAGCAGCCCGAGCGCAACGTGATGCCGGCGCTGCAGCGTGTGCCGGGGCCGGCGCCGGACGCGGCCACGGTGTTGCAGCAGCTGGCGCGTGGTGCGATGACGTCCGTCGACGCTGCCGTCACGCTGCCGGCCCCGCAGTTCAGCCGGGCCGTGAACGGCCGGGGGCTGACGTGGGCTGCCATCCCGCACCTCGGCCAAGGGGAGGGCGCCGTGCTGGCGCTGCCGCAGGGGCAGCCGGCCACCACGCTGGCCGATGGCGTGCGGCTGGTGTATGACCTCGACCTGCCGCAGGGCGGCGACATCGACATCGGCCTGCACCTGGTGCCGACGCTGGCCACGGGGGGTGGCGGCGGCCTGCGCGTGGCGGTGGGGCTGGACGACCGGCCGCCGCAGGTGCTGCGCCTGTCGTTGCAGCCCACGGCCGGGCCTGAGCGGCGGCCGGAGGAGGCCGCCTGGGCGCGGGCCGTCATCGCCAACCAGGCCCGTCTCGTCGCGCGCGAAGCCGGCGTGGCGCCTGGCCGCCATGTGCTCAGCGTCTGGCGGCTGGACGACAACGTCGTGCTGCAGAAGCTGGTGATCGAGCCTGTCACCCGTGCCGCGCCGGATACGGCGGCGGCGCCCACCGGCCGCTACCGCAACCTGTTGCGCGAGCTGCGCCCCGACATCAGCGAGGCCGACATCGACCGCAAGCTGGCCGATTACTGGCAGTCCCTGTTCGACGGCGATGCCGAGCATCGCGTGGTGCATGCCGGCGCACCGACGGCCGATGGCCCGGCGTCCTATGTGCTGGATGTGGGCAACGGCGATGTGCGCAGCGAAGGCATGTCCTACGCCATGATGGTGGCCGTGCAGATGGGCCGTCAGGCCGAGTTCGACGCGCTGTGGAACTGGGCCGCCACGCACATGCGCTACGCCACGGGGCCGCGCGCCGGCTACTTCCGCTGGCAGTGCCTTCCCAGTGGTTGCGACAAGGACACGGTGCCCGCGTCCGACGGCGAGGCCTACTTCGCCACCGCGCTGCTGATGGCCGCATCGCGCTGGGGCAGCCGCGCGGGCCTGTATGACTACGACACCCAGGCCCAGGTCTTGCTCGCGGCCATGCTGCACCAGCCGTCGGTGGACGGTGCCAGCGGCGTGCGGCCCATGTTCTCGCCCGAGCACGGCCAGGTCGTCTTCGTGCCGGTGGGCGATGCCGCCGGGTTCACCGACCCGTCCTACCACCTGCCGGCCTTCTACGAGCTCTGGTCGCGGCGCGCCGCCCGTGCGGCCGACCGGCAGCGTTGGCGCGAGATTGCCGAGATCAGCCGCGCCTACTTCAGCAAGGCCGCGCATCCGCGCACCGGGCTCACGCCCGATTACGCCGGGTTCGACGGCCGCCCGCACGCGCACGAGGGGCATGAGGACTTTCGCTACGACGCCTTCCGCACGGCGGTGAACTGGAGCGTCGACCAGGCCTGGTGGGGCCGCAACCCGGCCGCCGCCGGGCTGAGCCAGCGGCTGCTGCGCTTTTTCGCCGGGCAGCAGATGCAGCCCTACCCGCACCTCTACACGCTGGACGGACGGCCGTTGACGGACGAGCCTTCCAAGGGCCTGATGGCCAGCAATGCCGTGGCTGCACTGCTGGTGGACGAGGCGCTGGCGCGGCGCTTCGTCGAGGACCTCTGGGCGCTGGCGCCGCCGGGCGGGCGGTGGCGCTACTACGACGGATGGCTGCAGTTCATGGGCCTGCTGCACGTGACGGGCCGGTTCAAGGCCTGGTGAATTTCCCCCTCAAAGGGGGTGTCGTCCTGCAAACGATCAGGCGCCCGTGCGGCGCAGGGCGCCGACCTCCCTAACATCGCGACGCGCGACGCAATGCGCGCCCAACCACGGGAGATTCGATTTGAACAACGAGATCCGCAGCTGGCTCCGGTGGCCGCCGCTCGTGCTGGCCATCGCGGCTGGCCCGGTGCTGGCGCAAACGCCGCCCGCCATGCCGGCTTCGGCACCCCAGGCCGCCGCTGCAGCCTCCGGCCCCGCCGGGTCGGTGCGGTCACCCCTGACCCCGCCGGACGCCAGCGAGCCCAAGCCCTACGACAAGGTCATCACCGCCGAGGCCCGCACGCAGGCCGGGCTGTTCACGGTGCACAACATCAAGAACAAGCTGTACTTCGAGATCCCCAAGGCCATGCTGGAGCAGCCGCTGCTGATGGTGGCCACCGCCACGGCGGTGCCGGCCGGGCTGCAGCATGCCGGGCTGATGCTCAACCAGGACGTGCTGCGCTTCGTGCTGCACCAGAACCGCGTGCTGCTGCAGCTGGTGACGCACGCCGCCGTGACGGCGCCCGGCAACGTGCTGGCCGACGCCGTCGGCCAGTCGCAGCGCGATGCCATCCTGGCCGTCTTCCCCGTGGAGGCCTTCAGCAAGAGCGGTGCGCCGGTCATCGAGGTGTCGCGGCTGTTCAGCTCGGAGATCGGCGACTTTTCTGCCCGCACCATGGTGCGCGGCGGGCTGGACGCCAGCCGCAGCTATGTCGAGAAGACCAAGGCCTTTGCCGGCAGCCTGCGGGTGGATGCCGTGCAGACCTACACGGTCTCGCCCCAGCCGCTGATCGCCGCCATGCCGGGCCTGCCGGTCGCGGCGCCGATGCAGCCGTCGCGCAGCGTGTCGCTCAACATCGCCTACAACATCGTGCAGCTGCCCGAGCGGCCCATGATGCCGAGGCTGTTCGACGACCGCGTGGGCTTCCTGAGCATCGGCCGCGTGGACTTCGGCGCGGGGCTGCAGGAAGCGCGCCCCGAGCGCCTCATCACGCGCTGGCGGCTGGAGAAGAAGGAGCCCGAGGCCGCGCTGAGCGAGCCGGTCAAGCCCATCGTCTGGTATGTCGACAAGGCCACGCCGACGGCGCTGGTGCCCTATGTCATCAAGGGCGTGGAGGCCTGGAACGCGGCCTTTGAGGCCGCCGGCTTCAAGAACGCCGTGCAGGCGAGGCCCTACCCGACGCCGGAGCAGGACCCCGAGTTCGACCCCGAGGACGTGCGCTACAACATCGTCCGCTGGGTGCCGTCGCCGGTGGCCAACGCCTATGGCCCGCACCTGGCCGACCCGCGCAGCGGCGAGATCCTGAACGCCGACGTCGTGCTGTTCCACAACATCCTGCAGTTGCAGCAGGACTGGTATCTGACCCAGGTCGGCCCGCTGGACCCGCGCGCCCGCAAGCTGCCGCTACCCGATGACCTGGTGGGCGAGCTGGTGGCCTTCGTCGTCTCGCACGAGGTGGGGCATTCGCTGGGCTTCCCGCACAACATGAAGGCCAGCTCGCTGTACCCGGTGGAGAAGCTGCGTGACCCGCAATGGCTCAAGACCATGGGGCACACGCCTTCGCTGATGGACTACAGCCGCTTCAACTACGTCGCGCAGCCCGAGGACGGCGTGGACCCGGCGCTGCTCATCCCGCGCATCGGGCCGTACGACGTCTTCGCGCTGCGCTGGGGCTACACGCCCATCCCCGAGGCCAAGACGCCGCAGGACGAGCGCGCGCAGCTCAACCTGTGGGCCCGCGAGCAGGAGAGCAAGCCCTGGCTGCGCTTCAGCGCACCGCGCGCCGAAGGCGGCGACGTGGGCCAGAACGCCGAGGCCGTGGGTGACGCCGACGCCGTGGCCGCCTCCGGCCTGGGCATGCGCAACCTGCAGCGCGTGATGAAGATGCTGCCCGGCGCCGTGCCGCAGGACGGCGGCGACGACCAGCTGCTCGCGCGGCTGTACCAGGGCACCTGGCTGCAGTGGGCGCGGGAGATGTCGCACGTCATCGCCATCGTCGGCGGCTACGAGGTGCAGAACCGCCATAACGACCAGCCCGGCGCCATTGCCCAACCGGTGCCGCGTGAGCGGCAGGCCAAGGCCATGCGCTTCCTGGCCGAGCAGATGCTGGCCCCGCCGACCTGGCTGCTGGACACCACCATCACGCAGCGCCTGGGCCCGGTCGAGGCCACGCTGCCGCAGACCATGAACCAGCGTGCTCTGCTGCGTTATCTACTGGCACCGGCGCGCACGCAGCGCCTGATGGCGCAGGAGAACCGCCTCGGCGCGCGTGCCTACCGGCTGACCGATCTGTTCGGCGACCTGCGCCGGGGCGTGTTCCCCGAGCTGGGCAGCGACGCCGCCATCCCGAGCTGGAGGCGCGGCCTGCAGCGCCACTATGTGGACACGCTGGCCGAGCGCATCGCCGTGCCCGACCCGATGCGGCTCGACGAGAGCGAGCCCGGCGTGCGCGCCGAGCTGCGCGAGTTGCAGCGCACGCTCGGCCCGGCGGCGTCGCGTGGCGACTTCACGCGCCAGGCTCACCTGCGCGCGCTCGTGGACGTCATCGACAAGGCGCTGAACCCACGCACCGCCTCGGCAGGCGCCGGGCTCACGGCCACGGTCGTGCGCCCGGCGGGCTGGTTTGACGGTGACGACCTGCCTTGCTGGCGTGACACGGGTTTGGGTCTTGACTGAGTTTTCGCCCCGGCGGGTCAGCGGCGCGTTTCGGCGCCTGCCGTCCGCCGCCGCGCCATCAGCCGCCACGGACAATGGCGGCATGAGCCGCGCGCGAGTGAGCATGAACACAGCCAGGGCCGCCGCGTGCTGGTGACGGCCACGCCCCTGCACGCGCGCAGCCCGCGCCTGCCGGTCGCGCTGTTGCTGTCGCTCGCGGCGCATGCGCTGGTGTTGAGCGTCACCTTCGGCGCCTATGGCCTGCATCTGCCGGGCCTGAGCCTGCCGTGGCAGGCCGTGCCGGCCGCCACGCCCGACCTGCAGGTGGTGCTGCAGCCGGCAGCGCAGCCCGAGGCGCCGCCGCTGCCTGGTGAACCGGCCGCAGCCGTGGTGCAAGCGCATGCCCCGGTGGACGACGCGCCCCCCGAGCCCGCCGCTGCCGGCGGGCCGCCGCTCATCACCGTGGAGCGCCCCGTGGCCGAATGGGCCGTGCCGGCGGCCTCGGCGCCCGTGCCGGCCACGCTGGCCGCCTTGCCTGGTGCGTCGGCACCGGTGGTCGAGCGCCTGCGCCCCACCGCCGAGGCTGTCGCCCCGCGCGCAGCGGCGCCCGCGCGCGACCTGGCCGAGCTCGACCGCGCGCGCGAATCGATGGCCTCGGCCGCGCCGGTGGCGACGCTGGAGGCCGCGTCAGCGCCGGCCGTGGAGGCCTTGCGGCGGCCGGGCGAATCGCTGCGCCTGCGCACCGAACGCGATCGTGCTGACGCGCTGGCCCAGGTCGAGAGCGGCCGCCAGTCGCTCGCGCAGGCGGCCGCCGTCGCCACGCTGTCGGCCGCGTCGGCGCCGGCGCTGCAGTCCTTGCGCCGCGCCAGCGACACGCTGCGCCCCCGGGCCGATGTCGACCGCAGCGCCGAGCTGGCCCAGCTCGACCGCGGGCGCCAGGAAGCGCAGCAGCGCGCCGGCCAGCTGCAGGCCCTGCGCGAGGCCGCCGAGCGGCAGGAGGCGCAGAGACAGGAGCAAGCGCGGCAGGAACAGGCGCGCCAGGCGCTGGCCCTGCAAGAGCAGGCCCGGCAGGCCGCCGCATCGCAGGAGGCGGCGCGACAACAGGCTGCACAGGCCGCCGCGCAGGCTGCCGAGCAGGCCCGGGTGGCGCAGGCCGAGGCGGCCCGCCTGGATGCCGAGCGCCGCGAGGCGGCGCGTCAGGCGGTGCTGCGGCAGGAGGGCTTGCGGTTGGAAGCGGCCCGGCTCGCGGCGGCCCAGGCGCAGGCCGAGAACGATCAGCGCGAGGCCCGGCGGCGCGCCATCGGCCGCCAGCTCGACGAGGAGGCCGCCCAACGCGACGCCCAGCGCTCCGCACGTGACGCGGAGCGCCAGCGCCCGGACTGGGCACCCGCGCGGCGCGGCCGGCTCTACAGCCGCGTCGACGCCAACGCCGAGCTGACCCAATACGGCGAGCTGTGGGCCCGCAAGATCCAGCTCAACCCCACCTTCGAGCTGGTGCGCGCCGTCGCCGCGCAACCCCACACGGACCCCATCGTCACCGTGGCCGTGCGCAGCAACGGCTCGGTGGAGGCCATCACCTTCGTGCGCTCCAGCGGCGTGCCAGCCTTGGACGACGCCATCCGCCGCGTCGTGCGGAGTCAGGAGAACTACCCGGCTTTTTCACCGGCGCTGCTGCAAGACTTCGACGTGGTCGAGATCCGCCGCACCTGGCATTTCGATTCGGCGGTGAGGTTGTATTGAGCGTTGGCAGGGCGGCGGCTGCGTAAGGCTGATCTGAGTCGCTCGGTGTTGATGTCCAGAGCGGCGGCGGTGCTCGTCACCGGGCATTCGATGTTCCAGGAGACGTCCGACCGCTCTACCCCTGAAAGGGAACATTGGCCAGGCTCGATACTTGGCATTTGCCCCCTCTCCCAGCATTGACTTTGCCCCCGAAAACCGTCTCCCTTGCTGAGTGATTCAATGCAAGCAAGGAGAGTGGGAATGACGAAGCCGAAGGCGGCGCCGAGGGCGCGCTATACGATGGAGTTCAAGCAGGAGGCCGTGCGCCTGGTCGAGGGCGGTCAGAGTGACCTTGCCCCTGAATTCCGTATCCCATAGCTGGACTACGCGTTGACTTGCCGGCGTTGGCCGGCGAGCCAGTTTTCTTCGAACTGCATCGGGCTGACGTAGGCCAGCGTCGAGTGCAGCCGAGTTCGGTTGTACCAGAGCATCCAGGCCACGACTTCGTCCATGGCCTGGCGCCTGCTCTTGAAGCGCTGCCCGTGCAGCCGCTCCACCTTCAGCGAACCGAACAAGGTCTCGCTGCAGGCGTTGTCCCAGCAGTTGCCTCGCCGGCTCATCGAGGCGGTGATGCCGTATTCGGTGAGCACGTCGCGGAAGTCCTTGCTGGCGTACTGGCTGCCCCGGTCGCTGTGGAAGATCAGGCCCGCGTCCTTGGCCGGATGGCGCTTGAACCAGGCCATGCGCAGCGCGTCGATGACCAACTCGCGTGTCATGTCATGTCTTGCCTCAGCGACCAGCCCACCACCTGACGACTGAACAGGTCGATTACCACGGCCAGGAACGGCCGCGCGAGGCACTCGTTCAACTTGACAGTCTCAACTTTGGCCGGAGTGGAAGATCGAGATCGTCGTGACGGCCGCCGTCTGAGGCGGTTCAGCCGGTGCCGGCCGCGCGCCGGCGCCAGAACTCGGCGTCGATCAGCTGCTCCGCGCCCGTGCGCGCGTTGACCAGCCAGAACTGCCGGCTGTCGGGGCTGACGCGCACCACCTCGCCCTCGTGCCGCCCCGCGCTGACGCGCTTGCCGAGCGTGTTGGCGGGGAAGCCCGGCTGCCGGGCGAGTTCCAGCAGCGGCGTCGCGGCCCGCGTATCGCCCGCCAGCCGCAGCCGCTGCAGCAGTGGCGCCAGCAGTGGGCCGGCGGCATCGGCCGGCGACACGAACAGCACCAGCTTGGCCTGCGCGCGGCTCAGCGCGACGTTGAGCAGCCGCTGCGCCGCCTCGCCGTGCAGGAAGGGCTGGCTGCCGTCGGCCGGGTCGAACAGCACCACCGGCGCCTCGCTGCCCTGGGCGCGGTGCACGGTGCTGACGCGCAATTGCTCCGGCAGGCCGTGTGCGCGCAGCCGCTGGCGGATCAGCGCGCGCTGGGCGCGAAACGGTGTCAGCACGATGAGTTCGTCAGGCTGCCAGTTGCCGCTGGCCAAGGCCTGCGCCAGCAGCTCGGCGATCGCCTCGGCCGACTCGCGCCGCACCGGCCCGCGCTCGGCCGCCACCCAGCCGCCGTCGGTCTTCACGCGGTGCACATGCACATGCGTCTCGGCGGGGATGTCGCCCAGCGCGCGCTGCCGCGCCGCCAGCCAGTCGGGCGATGCCTGGGCGTCGGCCGCCACGCGCAGGGTGCCGTCGTAGAACAGCTGGCTGACCAGCTCGACGATGGGCGGCGCCATGCGGGATTGCTCGTCCAGCAGCGCGACGCCAGGCCCGCCTGACATCGGGTGGCGGGGCATCTCGGCAAATGGCGAGCGGCCCAGCCAGCGGCGCGCGAGGCGGTCGTCGCTGCGCTGCACGGGCGAGAGCTGCTGCGGGTCGCCGGCGAACAGCCGTGCGCGGCCCAGCGGCATCAGCACCAGCGCGTGGGCCAGGCTGACCTGGCTGGCTTCGTCGAACACGACCAGGTCGAACGGCGGCTCGCCGTCGTCGGCCAGCTGGCGCAGCGTCTTGAGCGTGAAGACGGCGCGCGTGGTCGTCATGCTGGCCAGGCGGCAGCGCCGCAGTACCTGCAGCGACGCGGTGCGCAGCTCGTCCCGCAGCGTGGCGACCCGGTCGGCCCAGGCCTTCAGTGCCGCGGCGTCTCGCGCCGAGGGCCGGGCGGCCTCCGCGCGGGCCAGGCGGGCGATGAGGTCGCGGTCCTGCGTGGGCAGCAGGTGCTCGCGGCCTTCGTAGGCGGCGGCGTCGAAGCGCGTGCCCAGCCGCTGCACGGCCGCGCGCAGCGGCTCGCGCCGGCCTTTCTGCAGTGCCTTGTCGACGGCCAGCGTGGCCAGGTCCACGGCCTGATTGGTGGTGGACAGCAGCAGCACGCGCGCGGCGGGGTGGCGCTCCAGGTACTCGGCCAGCAGCACGCCCAGCGTCGTCGTCTTGCCCGTGCCGGGTGGCCCCCACAGAAAGCCGCTGCTGTGGCCCACCAGCGCCAGTGCCGCACGCTGGGCCGGGCGCAGCCAGCGGAAGGGCTCGCCGGTCAGCGCCGTGCCGCCGCGCAACGGCCGCGGCGTTGACAGATCGGGCAGTGCGGCCAGCGCCTGTTCGGCCCAAGGGGTGTCCCACCAGGCATCGGCCACGGCGCTGAGGAAGCGCGTGGGGTACAGCCGGATCAAGTGCCCGGCCGGCGGTGGCGGGCTGCTGGCGTTTTGCAGCACGAGCTGGTCTTCCTCGGCGAGCACGGCCAGCACGCTGGCGCCGCCCTTGGACGGCGCACCCCACCAGGCGGCAGCGCCGTCCAGGCTGTCGTCCAGCAGCGCCTGCGCCGACGCGGCACCGGGCCGCTGCCCCTCGGCGAACACATAGCCGGGCTCCAGCGTGACGCGCCACAGGCTGCCGTCACGCTCGGCGTGCAGCACCTTGAAGTCGTAGTACTCGGGCGTGGCCGACAGCTCGGCATTCAGGGCCGCGCGGACGTCGGCGAGGCTCATGGCGGGGGAGGGAAATCGGAAACCGGGAAGGGGCGCGACTTTAAGCGCAGGCCGTTTCGGCGGAGGCGCCTGCCACGGGATGGCCCTGCGCCGATCCGACGAGGCCGGCCTCGGCATACGAGATCTGGCCGCGGCGCTGCACCGGTACAGTGGCGCGGACTTCAAGAAATCGGCACATCAGATGCCTGAACTGCTGCACGCATGAAACGCTACGAAGCCCTCGCCGAGGAGATCGCCGAGTCGATCGCCACTGGGCAGCTGCGGCCGGGCGATCGGGTGCCGTCCGTGCGCGAGGCCAGCCGCAACCGCGGCGTGAGCCCGTCCACGGTCTTCGAGGCGTATTACCTGCTCGAAGCCCGGGGCCTGCTGCAGGCACGGCCGCGGTCGGGCTATTTCGTGAGCCGCACCATGGCGCGGCAGGCGGAGCCGCAGTGCTCGCAAACGGCCACGCGGGATCAAGCCGTCGAGGTGTCGGAGCTCGTGTTCCAGGTGCTGGGCCACGCGAGGAATCGCAGTCTCGTGCCGATGGGCTCGGCGTTCCCGAGCCCGGCGCTGTTTCCGCTGCCGCGGCTGGCGCTGGCCACCGGCAAGGCGCTGCGGCGGCTCGACCCCTGGCGCACGGTCGAAGACCTCACACCCGGCAGTGCGGCGCTGCGCCGCCAGATCGCGCTGCGCTACCTGGGCATGGGCGCGAGCGTTGATGCCGACGAGCTCGTCATCACGAACGGCGCGATGGAGGCCTTGAACCTGTGCCTGGAGAGCGTGACGCAACCGGGCGACCTCGTGGCGGTCGAGTCGCCCACGTTCTACGCGGCGCTGCAGGCGCTGGAGCGCCGCGGCCTGCGTGCCGTCGAGATCGCCACGCATCCGCGCACGGGGATCGCCGTCGACGCGCTGGCCGCCGTGATGGCCCAGCATCCGGTCAAGGCCTGCTGGTTGATGCCCAACTTCCAGAATCCGCTCGGCAGCCTGATGCCGGACAGCGCCAAGCAGGCGCTGGTCGAGCTGCTGGCGCGGCACGAGGTGCCGCTGATCGAGGACGACGTCTACGGCGAGCTCCACTTTGGTGGCCACAAGCCCAGGCCCGCGAAAGCCTGGGACCGGCAGGGCCTGGTGATGCACTGCAGCTCTTTCTCCAAGACGCTGGCGCCCGGCTACCGCGTCGGTTGGGTGGCCGCCGGCCGCTTCGTGCGCGACGTGACGCAGCGCAAGTTCATGAGTTCGGTCTCGGCGCCGCTGCCGTCGCAGGAAGGCTTGAGCGAGTACCTGCAGCACGGCGGTTATGACCGCCATCTGCGCCAGTTGCGCGCCACGCTGGCGCAGCACCAGCAGGCGGTGTTGGGCGCCATCGCCAGGCACTTTCCCGCCGGCACGCGCGTGACGCAGCCCGAAGGCGGGTATTTCCTGTGGGTGGAACTGCCCGAGCAGGTCGACGCCCTGGCCTTGCATCGCTTGGCGCTGTCGCAAGGCATCAGCTTGGCGCCGGGGCAGCTGTTCTCGGCGGACCGACGCTTTCGCCACCACGTTCGCATCAACTACGGCCACCCGGACCATCCCGGCTTCCAGCAGGCACTGGAGACGGTGGGCACGATCGCCAAGGCGTTGGCGAGCGTCGTGAACTGAGCGTTAGCCGCCGTGCCGGGGCTATGTACCTCTTGCCGGCATGCTCGACGGGCTGCTGCCGGCCGGCTGGATGATGAGGTCTGCAAGCGGGCGCCTGAGCGACCGGGCGCTGGGCGCGTTGCCGCTGCCGACCCGGCCCATGAACACCGTGTTCTCGGCGGCCTCACGTCCCACCAGGCTCGTGAACCGTTGGGCCAGCCGGTCCGCCATCTGGTGCAGGCCCGGCGTGGCGGAAAAAGGCCTTTGCTCGCAGGCATACCGCCTGAACACGAGCGGTGTGATTTCTGGCTGGAGCTGCAGGCCGAGGTGCGTGGCGGTGAGCCAGAAGCGCTGCGTCGCCCGCCCGGCGGCGACGTAGTCGTCGAGCGTGCGCGCCGGTGACCTGGCCTTCAGCAGGAAGTGTGCCGCGCAGGCGATGCCCGGAATGAAATCGAGCTGGATCCGTGGGGCCCAGGTACCGGCCAGAAAGCGGTTGAAGCGCTCGACGCGACGCCAGTCCTGCATCACAAATCGCATCAGGCGCGTCGTCATGGGGTCGGTGCCCAGTGCCTGATCGGGCACTCGGTCGGTGCTGAACTGGGCGTTCCACTCGATGATGTCTTTGTGGACCCGGTAGGCCTCGGGCATCGTGAGGCGGATCTTTGCCGAGTGGAACAGCAGCTTGGCGACCCTGAGCCGTTCGCTGGTGCGTTCGATCCAGGTGACGGTGTAGTTCGGGCCGATGGCTGCGGCGAGCGCCTGTTGCTGCTGGGCCGTCAGCGGCAGCGTCTTGAGGGGCCTGCGTTGTACCGAGCGTGTTTTGACGCTGCTGAGCAGTGGATCGGCGGCCACGCTCGGGTCTTTGACAAACCGGAGATCGAACACCGGCCGCTCGTCCGGCGACTCGGCGCGGCGCTGGACCTGCACGCGCAATTGATGGTGACTGGCCGCAATGGCGGCGGTTTCCACCAACGCCCCGATGGCAATCTGGCTGGGGTGGCCGTCCAGGTCATAGACACAGTGCTGCCGCGTGTCGAATCCGTGCACGGCCACGTGGCTGGCGCTCAGAATTTCAAAGCGCCAGGGTTGGGTGTTATCACCGCTGGGAGCCCACCGGGCAAAGTCTAGAATTTGCAGTATGGTGGCTTGCGAATCCATGGCTTGCGACCTCTCTTGCATTTGAGGGGAGTCACCAGACGGCGACTGGATGGCGGTTGGTGCAGCGTTTGCTGGTACTTCCAGCGGATTTTGCCGACTCAAGGGGGCGAATGTGAACCAAGCTTCGACGTTTGACTACGAACGGGCATTTTCCAGGAATGTCGGCTGGGTGACTTCGGCCGAGCAGGAAAAACTCAGGTCTTCGCGCGTGGCCATCGCCGGTCTCGGCGGCGTGGGGGGCGCGCACCTGTTGACGCTTTGTCGCCTGGGCGTGGCCAACTTCAATATTGCCGACTTCGACGAATTCGGTGTCCACAACATGAACCGGCAGGTTGGCGCGTTCATGTCCACGATGGACCGCCCCAAAGCGGCGGTGCTGGCCGAGATGGCGCGTGACATCAATCCGGAAGCGGACGTTCGCGTATTTTCTGAAGGCGTGACGGCTGCCAATATCGACGATTTTCTTCGCGATGTTGATGTGTATGTCGACGGTATCGACTTTTTTGCGCTGCCGGCTCGCCGCATGCTGTTCAAAGCCTGCCAGGAGCGCGGAATTCACGCACTGACGGCTGCGCCGTTGGGGATGGGGGTAGCGCTGCTTTATTTTCGGCCCGGCGGGATGAGTTTCGAAGACTACTTCCGGGTTGAAGGGCGCAGCGAAAACGAGCAGTACGCGAGATTCATCGCCGGTTTGTCGCCCGCCATGTTGCAGCGGGATTATCTGGTGGCGCCCAAGGCGGTGAATTTCCAGGAAAGGCGTGGCCCGTCGACGATGATGGCCTGCGACTTGTGCGCCGGCGTCATGGGTGTATCGGTGCTGAAGGTGCTGTTGGGGCGTGGAAAATTGAAAGCGGCGCCGTGGGGGATGCACTTTGACGCGTTTCATCAGCGACTGAAATTTACATGGCGACCATTTGGTAACGCAAATCCCATTCAGCAACTCATGTTGGTGCTGATCCGGCCGCTGCTAGAAGGGCGCGCGAAACCGCGCTGAAATCGATCCGGCGTCTGCCCCGGGATGGGGTGAATGGGGGTGAAATTGCACGTACGCCGTGGGCTCGTACCCCCCCTGATTCCGCGTCCGGCCGGTTGTCCTCCCTATGGCATCATGCGCGCGCCCATTGCGGCGTGGCGAGATGGCTCGCGTTATGCGCCCTGATCAACAGATCCACAAAGGACATGCCTTGGATACCACCCATGCTTCAACTCGTAGCGACGCGCAGGCCCTGCGGTCCGGTGGCGTTCTTGAATCCTGCCGCCGCGCCATGCGAGCAAAACTGATTGGCGCTGTCGCCGCTTTTGGTGCCGTTCTGCTGGCGGGGTGCGCAGGCTCGAGCCTTCCTGCCGCGCCAGCGAGCGTCGGCGCGGGTGATTACAGCTATGTGATCGGTGCCGGCGACAACCTCAGCATCCAGGTCTGGCGCAATCCGGAGTTGTCGATGTCGGTTCCGGTCCGGCCCGACGGCAAGATCTCAGCGCCGCTGGTGGACGAGATGCTGGTTCAGGGCAAGACCTCGGTGGAGGTTGCGCGCGAGGTCGAGAAGCAGCTCAGCAAATACGTTCGCGATCCGGTCGTCACCGTGATCGTCACGTCGTTCGTCGGGCCGTTCAGCGAGCAGATCCGCGTCGTCGGCGAGGCGGCCAAGCCCCAATTCCTGCCGTTCCGCCAGAAGATGACCGTGCTCGACGTGATGATCGCCGTCGGCGGCCTCACTGACTTTGCGGCCGGCAACAGCGCGACCATTCTGCGCACCGCCGAAGGCAACAAGCAGTATTCCGTGCGTCTCAAGGACCTGATCAAGCGCGGTGACGTGTCAGCCAATGTCGAGATGCGGCCTGGCGACATCCTCATCATTCCGCAGAGCCTGTTCTGACGCCGGATGGCTTCGGCCGGTGGCTGAAACATCACGCGTTTGCATTAACCGAGATCGTTTTCGATGGAATTGCTGATTGCCCAGCTGCTGGTGATTGTCCGGCGCATGTGGAAGTACCGCTGGGTCGGCCTCATCGTGGCCTGGGTGACCGGCGTGATCGGCGCCGTCGTGGTGTTCGTGTTGCCTGACCGTTATGAGGCCAGCGCGCGTATCTACGTCGATACGCAGTCCATCCTGAAGCCGTTGATGTCCGGCTTGGCAGTGCAGCCCAATGTGGAGCAGCAGGTCACCATGCTGAGCCGCACGTTGATCAGCCGGCCCAATGTCGAGAAGCTCGTGCGCATGGCCGATCTGGACTTGAAGAACCAGTCCAAGGCCCAGCAGGAAGCGACGATCGAGTCGGTGACCAGCAACCTGTCCATCCAGAGCAGCGGTCGCGGCGACAACCTCTATGTGCTGGGTTATCGGGACAGCGATCCGGAAACCGCCAAGCGGGTGGTGCAGTCGCTGGTGTCGATCTTCGTGGAGTCCAGCCTGGGCCAGACCCGGCAGGGCACGTCGACGGCCACGACCTTCATCAACGAGCAGATCAAGACCTACGAGGCCAAGCTCGAAGAGGCCGAGACGCGGCTCAAGGAGTTCCGGCTGAAGAATCTGTCGATGGCCGGTGAGGGCAAGGACTCCGCCTCGCATATCGCGGAGATCGGTGCGCAGCTGGAACGTGCGAGGCTGGAATACCGCGAGGCCTTGAACGCGCGCGACGCCGCGAAGGCGCAGCTGGACGCGGAAAGAGCGCGTGGCGGTGCCCAGACGACGACGCAGAGCCTGATGCAGGAGGCGAACGCGAACATCGCAACGCCTGAACTCGATGCGCGACTCGCCGATCTGCGGCGCAATCTCGATGGATTGCTGCAGCGCTATACCGAGCAGCACCCGGACATCATTGCGGCGCGCAAGCTCATCAAGGATCTCGAAGACCAGCGCAAGCGTGAGATCGCGGATCTGCGCAAGGCTGCGGCCGCGATGCCGACGGTGAGCGTGGCGCAGGGTGGCGGCAGCATGGCCACGCAGGAGTTGGTGCGCATCCTGGCCACGACGGAAGTGCAGGTTGCTTCCTTGCGCGCCCGTGTGGACGAGTATTCGTCGCGTTACAGCCAGGCCATGGTGGCGCTGAAGACGGCCCCCCAGGTGGAGGCGGAAGCGGCGCAGCTGAACCGGGACTACGCGATCAACAAGAAGAACTACGAGGATCTCGTGCAGCGGCGCGAGCAGGCGGCTATTTCGGGCGAACTGGACGTGGCGTCGGGCGTTGCGGACTTCCGTGTCATCGATCCGCCGCGCGCCAACCCGAAGCCCGTGGCGCCCAACCGGTTGCTGCTGCTGGCCGGAGCCATGGCGGCGGCGTTGGGCATCGGGTTGTTCACGACGTTTGCGGCGAGTCAGTTGCGCCCGGTGTTTCATGATGCCAACGACCTGCGGGCGCGGGTGGAACTGCCCATCCTGGGTGTCGTGACCAGGCTCGTGACGGATGCCGATCGGGCCCGTATGCGCGTGGATTTGGTGCGCTTTGCGGCCGGGGCCGGTGGGCTGCTGGTGATGTTCGCCATCGCCTTGACGGTCTTGGCGGTACAACTGAGCCGGCAGGTGGTCTGACATGACGAGCTTGATCGAACAAGCCGCACAGCGGCTCGAACAATTGCGCCAGGCGGGCGTGGTGTTGCCTGGCGACGCGCCGGGTGTGCCGGAGCCGCAACCTGCTGCGACTCCAGCGGTCACGGTGGCTCCAGCGGCTGCACCCGTCGTGGCGGCAGCGCCCGCCGCCGTGGGCATTTCGCTGGCCGAGGATGGTCAGCATCCGTCGTCCAAGCGCGTCGAACTCGACGTCGTGGCGCTGGCCGCGCAAGGCTTCCTGATGCCCGACACGCCGCGGTCGCAGACGGGTGACCAGTACCGCGTCATCAAGCGGCCGCTGATCAAGAACGCGATGGGCAAGGGCGCGGCCACCATCAACCACGCCAACCTGCTGATGGTGACCAGCGCACTGGCCGGCGAGGGCAAGAGCTTCACGTCCATCAACCTGGCGCTCAGCATTGCCGCGGAGCTGGACAACACCGTGATGCTCGTCGACGCCGACGTGGCGCGGCCATCGGTGCTGCGCATGCTCGGGCTGCCGCAGGGGCCCGGCCTGCTCGACGTGCTGGAAGATCGCGTGGACATGTCGGAGGTGCTGCTGCGCACCAACGTCGAGAAGCTGACGTTGCTGCCGAGCGGCACGCCGCATCCGCGAGCGACGGAGCTGCTGGCCAGCGACGCGATGCGGCAGTTGCTGGATGACATGGCCAATCGCTACCCGGACCGCATCATCATCTTCGATTCGCCGCCGCTGCTGCTGACGACGGAATCGCGTGTGCTGGCCTCGCACATGGGCCAGATCATCATCGTTGTGCATGCCGAGAAGACACCGCAGAGCGCGGTGCAGCAGGCGCTGGCGGCCATCGAGACCTGCCCGGTGAAGATGATGCTGCTGAACCAGGCCAGTCCGAACGCTGCCGGTGGCTATGGCTACGGGTATGGCTACGGTTACGGATATGGCTACGGCTACGGTTACGGCAGCAATGACCCGGCGCAGCGCTGAGCCGCGTCGCCTGGTGCTCGCACTCGCGGCCTGCGCCGCGGTGGCGCAGACCCAGGCTCAGACCCGGACCCAGCAGGAGGGCGGCAGCGGCCAATCGGGCGTGCTCGTGCAGACCAGCGTCAGCGTCATGGAGACCTGGACGGACAACCTGCGGCTGAGCGACGTCAACAAGGACGCCGCGCTGATCACCACGGTGTCGCCGGGCCTGCGTGTCGTCAGCAACTCGGGTGCGGTGCGCGGTAGCCTGGACTACGCGCTCAACGGCATCGTGTACGTCAAGTCCGATCAGCCGTCGCGTGTGCAGAACTCGCTGTCCGCCAACGGCCAGGCCGAGCTGATCAGCCGCACGCTCTTTGTGGATGTGCGGGCCAGCATCGGGCAGCAGAACGCGTCGGCCTTTGGCCTGCAAAGTGCGCCGACCCTGGGCTCGCGCGGGGCCGTGGACAGCCTGGCCAATCCCAACCAGCATGAGACCGGCACGCTCTCGGTGTCGCCGTCGTTGCGCGGTCGGCTGGCGGGCGTGGCCACCTACGAACTGCGCGGGGATTTCGCGCGCACCGAGGCGCGTGGCACCAGCCTGGGCGACAGCCGCAGCCAGGGCGGCTCGCTGCGCATCAACCAGGCCAACCCCGGCGTCACCGGCTGGTGGCTGCTGGGCAGCACGCAGAAGGTCAGATCGACCAGCGTTGCGTCCAACCGCAACGACACGGTGAAGATCGGTGTGGACTACCACCCCGACCCGGACTGGAATTTCACCCTCAACGGTGGGCGTGAGCGCACGGACTTTCTCGGCGGTAGCAGCCAGCAAGGCAACACGGGCGGTGTGGCGTCGCAGTGGACACCCACGCCGCGCACGCAGCTGGCGGCCGACTGGCAGTATCACAACTACGGCAACAGCCACAACCTGAGCTTCGTGCACCGCCTGGCGCGCTCGGTGTGGCGACTGTCGGACACGACGTCGACGACGCTTGGCAATACCGGCGCAACTGGCGGTGCCGGCACCTACTACGAGCTGTACTACCTGTTGTTCGCGTCGGTGGAACCCGACCTCGTCAAGCGGGACGCCGTGGTGCGTAGCTACCTGCAATCGCAAGGGCTGTCGCCGGATGCCGCCGTCGCCGGCGGTTTCCTCTCGGCGGGCCCCAGCCGGTTGCGCAGCCAGCAGCTCGCCATCACGCTGCAAGGCGTGCGCAGCACGCTGTCGGCGCTGGTCAGCCGCACCGTCACGAGCCGGCTGGGCGACAACCTGAACCAGGGCACGCTGGCCAGCACGGCGCGGGTGGAGCAGCGCTCCTACTCGCTGACGGCCAGCCACCAGCTGACGCCGCTGTCGGGGCTCTCGCTGTCGGTGGCGCGTCAGGAGTCGATCGGCGACCTGGGTAGCCAGTCGACGCACCTGACCAGCCTGCTGGCCTCTTGGAATGCGCGGCTGGCTGAACGCCTGAGCCTGATGGTCGGCGGCCGGCATAGCCGCTTCGACAGCATCACCCCTTACACCGAGAATGCGGTCTACGCGAGCCTGACCCAACAGTTCTGAGATGCAACGACTCGGGCGCCCCTGACATGTACGAAGCCTTTTACGGCCTGAGCAGCAAACCCTTTCAGCTCAGCCCGGACCCCAACTTCTATTACGGCAGCAAGCAGCATCGCCGGGCCAAGGCCTACCTCGACTACGGTGTGTTGCGCAACGACGGCTTCATCGTCATCACCGGCGAGATTGGCGCGGGCAAGACGACGCTGCTGCGCGGCTTGCTCGACAGCCTGAACCGCAGCAACGTCGTCATCGGCAACGTCGTGACGACGCAGCTCGATGCGGAGGACACGCTGCGCATGGTCGGTGCGGCGTTCGGCGTGCGCGTGAAGGATGCGTCGAAGTCCGAGCTGCTCATGACGCTGGAGGCCTTCTTCGTCAGCCAGGTCACGCAAGGCAAGCGTTGCCTGCTCATCGTCGATGAGGCGCAAAACCTGACGGCGCGTGCGGTGGAGGAGTTGCGCATGCTGTCCAACTTCCAGTTCGCCAACCAGTCGCTGCTGCAGACCTTCCTCGTCGGTCAGCCGGAGTTCCGCAACATCCTGCAGAAGCCCGAGATGGAGCAGTTCCGCCAGCGCGTCGCGGCGACCTGCCACATCGGCCCGCTGGACGAAGACGAGACGCAGCGCTACATGGAGCACCGCCTGAAGTGTGCGGGCTCCACCGGCAAGCCCACCTTCGACCACGACGCCTTTCCGGCCATCCACAAGGCCAGCAACGGCATCCCGCGGCGCATCAACAGGTTGTGCGACCGGTTGCTGCTGCTGGGGTTCATGCAGGGGCGCAGCCACCTGACGCTGGCCGACGTGAAAGAGGTATTGCGGGACATCGCCCAGGAGAGCGAGACGCCCCAGCCTAGCGAGGCCAACCCGCTGGACGGCGCGGCTTCGCGCCCGGCTGACAGCCGGCCGGCGCCGCTGGACGTCAGCCTCGGGCCCCTGGACCTCGCGCGGCTGAAGCTGGGCGTGGCCGACGTGGATGGCTTGTCCGCCGATCTCGCGGCACTGAGCGCCGACCACAACGCCGATCGACTGCAGCGGCTGGAGCGCAGCATGATGAGGCTGGAGCGCATCAACCTGCAGACGCTGACGCTGCTGCAGCGCCTGATCGACGCCGTCAAGCAGCACTGACGCTGACCGAGCCCGCCATGTTGATGCCCACCAAGAACCCGGCGCTGCGCAATGCGATGAGCATTGACGTGGAGGACTATTTCCAGGTCTCGGCCTTCGCGCCCTACATCCGCCGCGAGGACTGGAGCGGCCTGGAATGCCGGGTCGAACGCAACATCGACACCATCCTCGCGCTGCTGGCGGACAAGCAGGTCAAGGCCACCTTCTTCACGCTGGGCTGGATCGCCGAGCGCTACCCGCAGGTCGTCCGGTCCATCGTGGCCGGCGGCCACGAACTGGCCAGCCACGGCTACGGCCATGAGCGTGCCAGCGATCTGACGCCCGAGGCCTTTCTGGCCGATATCGGCAGCGCCAAGCGCCTGCTGGAAGACCTGGGCGGCGTGCCGGTCGTGGGCTACCGGGCGCCGAGCTTCTCCATCGGCAAGGGCAACCTGTGGGCCTTCGACGTGCTGCGCGAGGCGGGCTACCGCTATTCCAGCAGCGTCTACCCGATCGCCCACGACCACTACGGCATGCCGGATTCGCCGCGCTTCGCCTACCCGGTGCGTGACGGGCTGCTGGAGATCCCGGTGACGACGTTGCGCGTGGGCTCGCGCAACCTGCCCAGCAGCGGCGGTGGCTACTTTCGGCTGCTGCCGTATGCGCTGTCGCGCTGGATGATCCGCCGCGTCAACGAGGTCGACGGCGAATCGGCCGTCTTCTATTTCCACCCCTGGGAAATCGACCCGGAGCAGCCCCGCGTGGCCGGCATCGATGCCAAGGCGCGCTTTCGCCATTACGTCAACATCGCGCGCACCCAGGGCCGCATCGCCCGCTTGCTGGAGGATTTCCGCTGGGGGCGCATGGACGAGATCTTCCTCGGCCGCGACGCCAGCGCGCGCGCTGCCGAGGCGACGGCGAGCCCGGCCTGAATGAACGCTTCTCTACGCATTGCGCGGCTGGCCGCGCAGGACTTGGCCCTGTCTGCCCGCTGGGATGCCTTCGTGCAGGCCCACCCGCAGGCTACGTTCTTCCATCGCAGCGGCTGGCTGCGCGTCATCGAGAAGAGCTTCGGCCACCGCGGGTTCTTCCTGTATGCCGAGCGTGACGGTGCCATCGAAGGCGTGCTGCCGCTCGTCGAGGTGAAGAGCCGGCTGTTCGGCCACTCGGTGTCGAGCCTGCCGTTCGCGGTCTATGGCGGCGTGGTGGCGCACAGCGACGAAGCGGCGGCTGCGCTGGAAGCCGAGGCAGAGAGCCTTGCGCGAGGGCAGGGCGCCGACCACCTCGAGTACCGCAACCTGGGCGCGACCCGTCACGCCGACTGGCCGCGCCAGGATCTCTACGTGACCTTTCGCAAGGAGATCCTGCCGGACGAGGAGGCCAACATGCTGGCCATTCCGCGAAAAGCGCGGGCCATGGTGCGCAAAGGCATCAAGAACGCGTTGACGGCCGATGTCGATGCGGGCGTCGACCGGTTCTTCGACCTGTATGCCGACAACGTGCATCGCCACGGCACGCCGGCCATGCCGAAGAAGTATTTCCAGGCGCTGCTCGACGAGTTCGGCGCCGACGCCGAGGTGCTGACGGTGAGTGGCCCCGACGGCCGGCCGCTGTCCTCGGTGCTGAGCTTCTACTTCCGCGACGAGGTGTTGCCCTACTACGCCGGCGACGACGAGGCCGCGCGAGACCTCGCGGCCAACGACTTCAAGTATTGGGAGCTGCTGCGACGGGCCTGCGCGCGCGGCCTCAAGGTGTTCGACTACGGCCGCAGCAAGCAGGGCACGGGCTCGTACGCGTTCAAGAAGAACTGGGGTTTCGAGCCGCAGCCGCTGTCCTACGAGTACCGCTTGTTCAAGCGTGATGCGGTGCCCCAGAACAACCCGAACAACCCCAAGTACCAGCTCATGATCAAGGCCTGGCGCAAGCTGCCCATCGGCGTGGCGAACTGGCTGGGGCCCTTCATCGTCAAGAACCTGGGTTGAGGATCGCGTGAAGATCCTCTACCTCGTCCACCGCCTGCCTTACCCGCCCAACAAGGGTGACAAGGTGCGGTCCTACCACCTGCTCAGGCATCTGGCGGCGCGGCACGAGGTTCACCTGGGCAGCTTCATCGACGACCCGGACGACGAGCAGCATCTGCCGCGCGTGCGTGAGCTGTGTGCCGGCCTGCATGTGGCGCGGCTGAATCCGCGCGCCGCCAAGTTGCTGAGCCTGCGCGGACTGCTCACCGGCGAGCCGCTGAGCCTGCCCTACTACCGCGATGCGGGCCTGCAGGCCTGGGTGGATGCCTCGGCGGCGCGCGTGGGTTTCGACGCCGTCATCGTCTTCAGCAGCGTGATGGCCCAGTACACGCGCGGCCTGGCCGGCGTGAGGACGCTGGTGGACTTCGTCGACGTGGACTCCGCCAAATGGCGCGACTATGCGCCCGAGCATGCCTGGCCCATGTCCTGGTTGTACCGGCGCGAGTTCAGCCGGCTGCTGGCCTACGAGCAGCGCGTGGCCCGCGCGGCGCAGTGCAGCTTCTTCGTGACGGAGAACGAGGTGGCGCTGTTCCGCGAGCTCAGCCCGGGCGCGCCGCTGCGGCTGGCGGCGCTGGGCAATGGCGTCGACGCCGACTTCTTTGCGCCCCAGCCGCAGCGTGCTGGCCCCTTTGCAGAGGGGGAGCTGCCGCTGGTCTTCACGGGCGCGATGGACTACTGGCCCAACGTCGACGCGGTCAGCTGGTTTGTTCAGGACATGCTGCCAGCCCTGCGCGAGCGCTTCCCGGCGCTGCGCTTTCACATCGTCGGCCGCAGCCCGACGCCAGCCGTTCGAGCGCTGGCGGGCGATGCCGTCAACGTCACGGGCACCGTGCCTGACGTTCGCCCCTATCTGCAGCATGCGGCGGCTGTCGTCGCGCCGCTGCGGCTGGCGCGCGGCCTGCAGAACAAGGTGCTGGAGGCCATGGCGATGGCCCGACCGGTCGTGGCGGCCGGCAGCTGTGTGCGTGCGATCACGAACGTCGACCAGCCCGGCCTCGTGGCAGCCGACGACGCGGCCGGCTACGTGGCGCAGTTGTCGGCGCTGCTCGCACACCGCGATGCCGCTGACGCGGCGGGCCGATCGGCGCGAGATTTCGTGCTCGGGGCCTACAGCTGGGAGGCCCATCTGGCGAGCCTGGATCGTCATCTGGAGGCAACTGCATGCTGACCCTGCCACCTCAGTGGCGCCTGCCCTTGCTGGCGCTGCTCGCAGTCTGGGTGTTGCTGGCCGTGATCTACGCGGACACCGGCGGGGCGATGGTCGGCATCTGGAACCGCTCCGAGACCTTCGCCCATGCCTGGGTGGTGCCGCCGCTGTCGGGCTGGATGGTGTGGCGCCTACGTGCCGACCTGGCCGTGCTGACGCCGCGGCCCGCACCGCGCTGGCTGTGGCTGATCGTGCCGATCGGCTTGCTCTGGCTGCTGGGCGACCTGGCCGTGGCCAATGCTGCGACGCAGTTCGCCTTTGTCGGCATGGCCGTGCTCATGGTGCCGGCGTTGCTGGGCACCGAGGTGGCGCGCCGCATCGCCTTCCCGCTCGGCTTCCTGTTCTTCTCCGTGCCCTTTGGCGATTTCCTGACGCCCTGGCTGGTCGATCGCACGGCAGATTTCACCGTGCTGGCGCTGCGTGCAACGGGCATTCCGGTGTTCCGCGAGGGGACCGAGTTCGTCATCCCGACCGGCTCCTGGTCCGTCGTGCAGGCCTGCAGCGGCATTCGCTACCTGATGGCGTCGGTCATGGTGGGCACGCTGTTCGCGTACCTGAACTACCGCTCCTACGCGCGCCGCTGGGCCTTCGTGGGTGTCGCCATCGTCACGCCGTTGGTCGCCAACTGGTTGCGCGCCTACATGATCGTCATGCTGGGCCACCTGTCCGGCAACAAGCTGGCCGTCGGCGTCGACCACATCATCTACGGCTGGGTGTTCTTCGGCATCATCATGCTGGCCATGTTCATGATCGGCGCACGCTGGTCGGAGCCCGACCCCGCTGCCGAACCGGCCCCCGCCGGCGCGGCGATGGACGGTGTCGCGCTGCAGCGCTGGGCATTGGCGTGGCTGGGGACGGCCGTGTTGCTGGCGGCGCCAGTGCTGCTGCGCACGCAGGCAGAACACGCGGTCATCCGCGGGGAGCCGGTGGTGGCCGCGCCGACTCTGCCCGGCTGGCATTGGCAGAGCGAACCGATGGTGAGCTGGCGCCCCTTCTTCCAGAGCCCGGCGGCGGTGCTCCACGGCCGCTACGAGCCCGAATCCGGTGGCCCGGCGATCGGCCTCTACCTGGGCTATTACCGCGACCAGAAGTACGGCCGGCAACTGGTCACGTCGGTGAACAAGTTCGTCGACGACGAGGCCGAGAAGGACTGGTCGCAGACGGCATCTGGACGGACGCTGCTGGCCACACCCGATGGCGAGATGCCGTGGCGGACCGCTGAATTGCGCGGCCAGGCGCTTGCGCAGGTCAGCGGCGACGGCAGCCGCGCGCCGCGCCTGCGCGTCTGGCAGGTGTACTGGATCAACGGCCGCCCCTTCGTCAGCGACTGGCAGGCCAAGCTGTACGGCGCGCTGCAGCGGATGCTGGGGCATGGCGACGATGCGGCCGTCGTGCTGGTCTACGTCGACAAGGCCGCGGCGGGCGCCGAAGACGCGCTGCTCAAGGACTTTCTGCGCACGCATTGGGGCGCGCTGGACACCGCTTTGCGTGGTGTCCGGGATCGCGATGCGGCACGTCAGCAGTGACAATCACGCGCCTCCCAAGAATCACAGCAACGAGAAGCGACCCATGAACACGCTCGCAGTCATCGGCCTCGGCTACGTGGGCCTGCCCCTGGTGGTGGAGTTCGGCAAGCAGATCCGCACTATCGGTTTCGACATCGCGACGCACAAGGTCGAGGCCTGCCAGCGCGGCACCGACCCCAGCCGTGAGCTGAGCGACGAGGAGGTGCAGGCCGCCACGCTGGCCGTCTACACCGACGACCCGAAGATGCTGGCCGAGGCCGACGTCATCATCGTCGCCGTGCCCACGCCGGTGGACGAGGCCCACATCCCCGACTTCCGTCCGCTGATCGGCTCCAGCACGAGCGTGGGCCGCCACATGAAAAAGGGCGCCATCGTCGTCTATGAGAGCACCGTGTACCCGGGCGCGACCGAGGAGGTGTGCATCCCGGTGCTCGAGCGCGAGTCGGGCCTGAAGTGGAAGCAGGACTTCTTCGTCGGCTACAGCCCCGAGCGCATCAACCCGGGCGACAAGGAACACACGCTGACCAAGATCCTGAAGATCGTCTCCGGCGACACGCCCGAGACGCTCGACAAGGTCGCCCAGGTCTACGAGAAGATCATCGTCCCCGGCGTGCACCGCGCGTCCAGCATCAAGGCCGCCGAGGCCGCCAAGGTCATCGAGAACACGCAGCGCGACCTCAACATCGCGCTGATGAACGAGTTGGCCATCATCTTCGACAAGCTGGGCATCGACACCTCCGAGGTGCTGGAAGCCGCCGGCACGAAGTGGAACTTCCTGAAGTTCAAGCCGGGCCTGGTGGGTGGTCACTGCATCGGCGTGGACCCGTACTACCTCACGCACAAGGCCGACATGCTGGGCTACCACCCGCAGGTCATCCTGGCGGGCCGTCGAATCAACGACGGCATGGGCAAGTTCATCGCCGAGCAGACCATCAAGCAGATGATCGCCAGCGGCAGCCACATCAAGGGCGCGCGCGTCAACGTGCTCGGGTTGACCTTCAAGGAGAACTGCGGCGACCTGCGCAACTCCAAGGTCATCGACATCATCAACGAGTTGAAGACCTATGGCGTGGAGGTGTTCGTCACCGACGCGCAGGCCGAAGCCGACGAAGCCATGCACGAGTACGGCGTGCGCCTGATGCCCTTCGACGAGCTGCCGCGCGCCGACGCCATCGTCGCCGCCGTCTCTCACCGCGAGTACGCGGCGCTGTCTGTCGAGGACGTCGGTAAGAAGCTGGTCAAAGGCGGGGCTTTCATCGATGTGAAGGCCGCCTTTGACGCGGGCGCGCTGCAGGACGCGGGCTTCCTGGTGTGGCGGCTCTGAACGAGCCCACCGTGTCGCCGCTGCGCCGCTGGTTTGAAGCGCGGCTGGAACTGGGGCGTGAATTGGGCGCGGCGACGCTGCGGCCGATGGAAGGGCTGCGCGGCGTCGCGGTGCTGCTGGTGTTCCTGGTGCACTACGCCACGCTGGTATCGCCCTGGGTGCCTGCGCATGGCCCGGCGAGCGTGATCCTGGACGCCGTGCACGCCATCGGCAACGTCGGGGTCGATCTGTTCTTCGTGCTCAGCGGCTTCCTGATCTATGGCGGCCTGATCGTGGCTGAGCGGCCGTTTCTTGACTACCTGTGGCGGCGGGTGCGGCGCATCTACCCGGCCTTCCTGGCGGTGTTCGCGCTCTATCTGGTGCTGTCCATCGGCCTTGGGCGGACGGAGAACTTGCCGCGTGAGCCCGGCGCGGCGACGCTCTACGTGCTGTGGAATCTGTTGCTGCTGCCCGGCCTGACGCCCATCAAGCCGCTGATCGCCGTGGCCTGGTCGTTGAGCTACGAGTTCTGTTTCTACCTGCTGGCTCCACTGGTGATCGCGCTGACCGGCCTGCGCCAGCGCAGCCGCCGATGGCGCGTGGGCTTCATCGTGCTGATGACTGTGCTGGCGCTTGCGGGCTTTGCCATCTGGGGCGGGCCGGTGCGGATGACGATGTTCCTCGCGGGCATGTTGCTGCACGAATGGCTGAGCGGTGAGAACCCGCCGGGCTGCTCTGCCGTCGTGGGCCTTGCTGCCGGGCTGCTGGCGCTGGCCGTGCCCTTGGTGCCGATGCCGGGCCCGGCGTTGCAGGCGCTGCGTGTCGGGCTGATCTACGCGGGCTTCTTCTGCCTGTGCCTGGCGGCCTTCCAGCGGCCCGGCAACGCACTGGGGCGATGCCTGGCCTGGACGCCGTTGCGCTGGATGGGCAATGTCAGCTATTCCTATTACCTGCTCCACGGCCTGGCGCTGCAGGCCTTCTTCAGTGTGGCGCAGCGCTTCATATCGCCGGGCCACGATGGACTTGCCTTGGCCTTGCTGTTGCCGGCCTGGCTGGCCACGCTGCCGCCCTGCCTGATGCTGTTCCTGCTCATCGAGCGGCCGCTGTCGCTGGCCCCTAAATCCGCCACTGCGCGCAGCCCGGCGGCTGCCCTGAAGTCGTGAGCCAGGATCCGCGCCCGCTCGTCGTCCACCTGCTGCACCGTTTCGACACGGGCGGGCTGGAGAACGGAGTCGTCAACGTCATCAACCATCTGCCCGCCTTTCGGCATGCCGTGGTGGCGGTGACGGAGATCACCGCGTTCAAGGAGCGCGTGACGGCACCGGGAACGCAGTTCGTCGCGCTGAACAAGCCGCCAGGGCAGGGCTTCTGGCTCTACCCGCGCGTCTACAAATTGCTGCGCGAACTGCGCCCCGCCGTCGTGCATACGCGCAACCTCGGGGCGATGGAGTTCCAGTGGCCCGCCTGGGCGGCGCGTGTGCCGTTGCGCGTGCACAGCGAGCACGGCTGGGACACCAACGACCTGGGTGGTGTCAGCGTCACCAACCAGCGGTTGCGGCGGCTGTACGGGGCCCGCACGCATCGCTTCGTCGCGCTGTCCAAGGCCATCGAGCAATACCTGACGGGGCCGGTGGGCTTCGCCCCGGCGCGCGTGCAGCGCATCTGCAATGGCGTCGACACGCAGCGTTTTTCACCGGCCGTGGCGGTGCCGCAGGCCTGGCCTTACCGGCGTGGCGAGCATCTGGTCATCGGCGCGGTGGGCCGCATGCAGGCCGTCAAGGACCCGCTCAACCTCGTTGACGCCTTCCTGCGCCTGCGCGAGCTGTGCCCGGCCCACTGGCCGCGGCTTCGTCTGGCCATGCTGGGCGGCGGCCCGCTGCTGGAGGCGGCGCAACGCCGTCTGGCCGAGGCCGGCGCGGCGGACCAGGCCTGGCTGCCCGGTGACCGCAGCGATGTGGCGCAACTGCTGCCGCAGTTCGACATCTTTGCGCTGCCATCGCAGGCCGAGGGCATCAGCAACACGCTGCTCGAGGCCATGGCCTGCGGCTGCGCGCCGGTGGCGACCGACGTGGGCGGCAACCCGGAGCTGATCGACCCCGAGGTCCAGGGCCTGCTGGTGCCGTCGCAAGACGCGGAGGCGCTGGCGGCTGTGCTCGCGCGCCTGGTGAGCGACGCCGCGCTGCGCGAGCGGCTGGCCGCCGCGGCGCTGGCCCGCGTGCGGGCGCAGTTCAGCCTGGGCGGCATGATCGCCGCCTATGGCGAGCTTTACGCGTCAGCGCGCACGTAGTTCGTAGGCGGGGAAGCCGCCGGCGTCCACCGGGCCGCTGATGGCGTAGCGGGCCGCGAGGTGGCTGCGCAGCTTGGCGCGCGGCAGGCCGGACTGGGCTACCTGCATCACGGGCCCGCGCCAGTCCTCGTCATCGAGCGCACGGAACACCAGCACGCGGTCGCCCCGTGCCAGCGCGGCGTCGACCCGTGCGTCCAGCCGCGCGAGCAAGGCCTGGGTGTCGCCCGGCGTGTCGTTCGCCTGCACGAGGTCGATGTTGAAGTGCTCGATGCCGGCCGTGTTGAACAGGCTGCTGTCCGGCTCGCCCGGATAGGCGGCGAAGCCCACGTACAGGCCCTGCGGCCCGAGTGCGGCCTGCAGCGCCTGCTCTCGCTCCGCCAGCGCGAAGCGGGCCTTGGGAATGCCGTAGCCGAGCAGGTTGACCGCCAGCAGCACCGGCATCACGAGACCCAGCAGCCACACGTCCAGCCAGCGGCGGCGCAGTTGCAGCGCCAGCAGCGCAACCGGCATCGTGAACTGGAACCAATGCTCGGGGTCATTGAGGTTGTAGTAGTACGAGAACGCGGTGGCACCGAGCACGAAGGCCCAGGGCGACAGCAGCCCGGGGGCCGCGCGGCGCAGCGCCTGCTGCGCGCCCACGACGGCTGTGGCCAGCAGCAGGCCGCCCACCAGCGCCGCCAATGCGGCCTGGCCCAGCAGCGAAGGCAGCACCGGTTTCACGTCGGGCAGCCAGCCCCACATCCATGCGCGGCCCAAGGTGCCGAGGGATGGAAGGAAGGCGAAGTTGTTGATGAGGCTGAAGGCAAACCGCAGCGGCATCTCCTTCCAGGAGGCCACCCAGGTCTGCAGTGCCTGCTTTTCCTTCAGGCCGCCCACGGCAAAGCTGAGCAGGTCTGCCGCCTGCGTCGTGCCGGTCTGGCGGGCTGTTGCATAGGCGGCCAGCAGCAGCGTGAAGCCGACGACCGCCAGCGTGACGGCATAGGGCAGCGTACGGCGCACGCCCTGGGCGACACCGTGGCGGCGGGCGCTGCGGATCAGCATGAAGAGCGCCAGCAGCAGCGTCTGCGGCAGCACGCTGACGAGCAGGTTCACGGCCAGGCCCGACCAGGCGGCGCTGGCCACCATGTCGCGCAGCGCCGGTGCGCCTGCGCTTTCCGCGCGCTCCCAGCGCATCGCGTGATGCAGCGCCAGCGCGAGAGCCGGGAGCACCATCAGCTTGATGTGGGCCGTCGGGCCCAGCGTCATCAGGTTGAAGCTGGCCGCCACGAAGACGACGGCCGCCGCACTTTTCAGCACGCTGTGGCCGGCTTCGCGCAGCGTCGCAAAGAAGACTGCGCATCCCAGCGCGACGCTGGCGACGTTGATCGCCTCCAGCGTGTGGTTCACGCCCAGCACGCCGCCGCTGGCGCGGTACAGCAGCAGGGCCAGCGGCTGCATCCACAGGTGGCCGAGGTCCCAGAAGAAGCGGTTGGTGCCGAGCTCGTGCCAGTAGCGGTCGACGTCGTCGACCTTGAGCGCCGAGCACAGCCAGGCGTAAGCCAGCGCCACCAGCAGGGCGACGGCGGCCAGGTGGGCCGGACGGGCGTGTGGCGTGGTGGTGTTCATGGCTGCCCCCACTGGCCGGTGATTGCTTCCACATGAAAGCGCGGCCGCTGTTTGCTGGCCTCGTAGACCTTGGCCAGGTACTCGCCAATGACGCCCAGGCTCAGCAGCTGGATGCCGCCCAGCAGATACATCGGGATCACGGTGGATGCCCAGCCGGGCAGGGCGACGTCGGTGAACAGCCGGATGAACAGCGCCCACAGGCCCAGTGCCACGCTGATGAGCGACACGAAGGCGCCCAGGCCGGTGATGGCGCGCAGCGGCGCCGCCGAGAACGACGTGACGCCGCGCCAGGCCAGGCTCAGCATCTTGGACAGCGGGTACTTGGATTCACCGGCGAAGCGCTCGGCGCGGTCGAACGGGACGATGCTGCTGCGAAAGCCCAGCTGCGGGATCATGCCGCGCAGGAAGAGGTGGGTTTCGGCGTAGCTGCGCAAGGCCTCCAGCGGGCGCCGGCCCATGAGGCGGTAGTCGGCATGGTTGAAGACCACCTCCACGCCCATGGCCGCCAGCACCTTGTAATAGCCCTCGGCCGTGAATCGCTTGAAGAAGCTGTCCGTGTCGCGGCGGCCGCGCACGGCGTAGACCAGTTCGTCGCCTTCGCGAAAAGCCCGGATCATGGCCGGGATGATGGAGAGATCGTCCTGCAGGTCTGCGTCCAGGCTGATCAACGCGTCGCCGCCGATGGACATGAGACCGCACAGCAGCGCGTTCTGGTGGCCGCGGTTGCGGCTGAGCTTGATGCCGCAGGCGTCGCTGCTTTCCCGGGCCAGCGTCTCGATGAGCGCCCAGGTGCCATCGCGGCTGCCGTCGTCGACGTAGTAGGCGGCACTGGCGGGGGCGATCAGCCCTTGCGCCTTCAGCGACGCGAGCAGTGCGCCCAGGCGCCGGGCCGTCTCGCGCAGCACGGCTTCTTCGTTGTAGCAGGGCAGCACGAGGTTCACGACCGGCGGTTGGTCACTGGCCCAGCTGGCGCGGGGGAATCGGGCGGGATCGATCAGTTCCATGGCGGGGCGGCGGTCAAGGTCTGCGGAATACCCAGAGGCGGCTGAGCGTGAAGTTGCTGGCCAGCACACCGCCGGTGGCGACGATCTGCGCCAGCACCGGGTGCAGCCCCAGTGCGACTGCGGCGTGCAACAGCCCGGCATTGAGCGCGCAGCCCACCGCCACCATGGCGGCGAAGCGCAGTTGCTGGGCGCGGTGCGTCACGTGCTGGCCCTGGCGCGCGAACGTCAGCCGGGCGTTGGCCCAGTAATTGAAGGCGGCACTCGCCAGGAAGCCCGCCGTCGAGGCCGGCACCAGCGGCAGCCCGGCGGCCAGCACGAAGCCCGCCGTCAGCAGGTACTGAAGCAGCGTGGAGAGCGCGCCGACGGTCAGGAAAGAGAACAGCTGGGCGATCAAGGCGGGCAGGGCGGAAGGGGGCGCCGAAGTATCGGGGCTCGCCTTGGTGAGGCCGTCCCGTGCGCCGAGGTCAAGGCATCCCCCGGTCGGGGGGATAACCCGTCGGTCGCGTCACCACTGCAGGCGCCAAGGCGAGGTAGCGGCACCAAGCTCGGTAAGAATCCGCTTTTGCTCCGGCCAGGCGGGCTGGAGCGCCTTCCATCGATTGGCTGAACCAGGTTCTTCCCATGTGCGGCATCACCGGTCTGTTCGACACCCGCGGCCAGCGCGTCCCCGAGCGCGAGCGCCTGCACCGGATGAACGAGTCGCAGCATCACCGCGGCCCGGACGAAGGCGATCTGCACATCGAGCCCGGCGTCGGGTTTGGCCATCGCCGCCTGTCCGTCATCGACATCGCCACCGGCCAGCAGCCCATCTTCAACGATGACAAGTCGGTGGCGCTGGTCTTCAACGGCGAGGTCTACAACTACCTCGAGCTGATGGACGAGCTGCGCGGCCACGGCTATGTGTTTCGCACCAAGAGCGATTCCGAAGCCATCGTGCGCGCCTGGGAGCACTGGGGCGAGGACTGCGTGCACCACCTGCGCGGCATGTTCGCCTTCATGATCCACGACCGCCGCCGCGACTGCCTGTTCATGGCGCGCGACCGCCTGGGCGTGAAGCCGCTGCATTACGCGATGACCGAGGACGGCTGGCTGCTGTTCGGCTCCGAGTTGAAGAGCCTGATGGCCCATGGTGGCCTGCGCCAGGACATCGACCCGCGCGCCGTGGAGGCGTATTTCGCGCTGGGCTATGTGCCCGACCCCTGGACCATCTATCGCCACGCGAAGAAGCTCGCACCCGGCCACCGGCTGCTCGTCAAGCGCGGCCAGCCGCTGGGTGAGCCGCAGCGCTACTGGGACGTCAAGTTCACGCTCGACGCCAGGATCGGCGAGGAAGAAGCCGCCGAGGAGTTGCGCCGCCGCCTTGCCGAATCGGTCAAGCTGCGGCTGAAGGCCGAGGTGCCGCTGGGCGCCTTCCTGTCGGGGGGCGTCGATTCCAGCGCCGTGGTCGCCGCGATGGCGCAACTGGACGGCCAGCCCGTCAACACCTGCTCCATCGGCTTCGACGACCCCAAGTTCAACGAGACCGAGTTCGCGCAGATGGTGGCCGACCGCTACCGCACCCACCACCGCGTCGAGGTGGTCAGCAGCGACGACTTCGGCCTTGTCGACCAGCTGGCCCATCTCTACGACGAGCCGTTTGCCGACTCGTCGGCCATCCCCACCTACCGCGTCTGCGAGCTGGCGCGCAAGCATGTGACCGTGGCGCTGTCGGGTGACGGCGGCGACGAGAGCCTGGGCGGCTACCGCCGCTACAAGATGCACATGATGGAGGAGCGCATGCGCAGCGCCTTCCCGCTGGCGCTGCGCAAGGGCGTGTTCGGCCCACTGGCCAAGCTGTATCCGAAGGCCGACTGGGCGCCGCGCGTGTTTCGCGCCAAGACCACGTTCCAGGCCATCGCGCGCAATTCGGTCGATGCCTACTTCAACACCATGGGCCTGGTGCGCGACCCGCTGCGCCAGGAGCTGTTCAGCGACGCCTTCAAGCGCGACCTGCAAGGCTGGCATGCCAGCGAGGTGTTCCACGACCACGCGCGCCGCGCCAACACCGACGACCCGCTGGCGCTGATCCAGTACCTGGACATCCACACCTACCTGCCCGGCGACATCAACACCAAGGTGGACCGCGCCAGCATGGCCCACAGCCTGGAGGTGCGCGAGCCGCTGATGGACCACCCGCTCGTCGAGTGGGTGGCGTCGCTGCCGTCGGACCTGAAGCTGCGCGGCCAGGAGGGCAAGTACGTGTTCAAAAAGGCGCTGGAGCCCATGCTGCCGCACGACGTGCTCTACCGGCCCAAGATGGGCTTCGCCGTGCCGCTGGCGCGCTGGCTGCGCGGCCCGCTGCGCGAGAAGACGCGCCAGGCGCTGCAGCACGGTGCGCTGGCGCAGACGGGCTGGTTCAATCCGGCCACCATCGCCCGCCTGCTGGACCAGCACGAACGTGGCGCCATGGACCATGCCCAGCCGCTGTGGGTGCTGCTGATGTTCGACGCCTTCCTGCGCAACGCGGGCCTGGGCACCACCACCGCGCGCGCGGCGGCCTAAAGAGGAACAACAAGATGAAGGTTTCGGTATTCGGTCTGGGCTATGTGGGTGCGGTGTCATGCGCCTGCCTGCCCGAGCTGGGCCATGACGTCGTGGGCGTGGACATCAATGCGCTCAAGGTCGAGCTGATCGCGTCCGGCCAGTCGCCCGTCGTCGAGGAAGGCATCGAGGAGCTGATTTCCGCCGCGGTCAAAGCCGGCAAGCTGACGGCCACCAACGATGTCGCGGCGGCCGTGCTCGGCACGGAGGTGTCGCTGATCTCGGTGGCCACGCCGTCGCTGCCCAACTACATGCCCGACCTGACCGCACTGGACGCCGTCGTGCGCCAGATCGGCGCCGAGATCGCCAGAAAGGCGGGTCACCACACGCTGGTCATCCGCAGCACGGTGGCACCGGGCACGACGCGCGCGCGCATCGCGCCGCTGCTGGAGCAGGCCGCCGGGCGCAAGATCGGCGACCGGCTGTCGCTGGTGTTCAACCCCGAGTTTCTGCGCGAGGGTTCGTCGGTCGCCGACTTCCACAACCCGCCGCAGACCATCGTCGGCAGCCTGGACGACGCGGGCGTGGAGGTGATGCGCCAGCTCTACGCCGGCGTGCCGGGCAGCTTCGTTGCGGCCGACGTGGGTGTGGCGGAGTCGGTCAAATACCTGTGCAACGTGTTCCACGCGCTGAAGATCGTCTTCGCCAACGAAGCCGGCGCCGTGCTGAAGGAAACAGGCCTGGACTCGCGCGACGTGCTGGAACTGTTCTGCCGCGACACGCAGCTCAACATCTCCAAGGCCTACCTGCGGCCGGGCTTCGCGTTCGGTGGCTCCTGCCTGCCCAAGGAGGTGAAGGGCTTCCTGACCATCGCGCGCGAACGCGGTGTCGACATCCCCGTGCTGGGCTCGCTGCTGGACAGCAACGACGCCCACATCGGCCGCGCCTATGACCTCATCGCGTCCGCCGGCCGCAAGCCTGTGGCGCTGTTCGGCCTGGCCTTCAAGCCCGGCACCGACGACCTGCGCGATTCGCCGCTGGTGGTGCTCGCCGAGAAGCTTCTCGGCAAGGGCTTCGATCTCGCCATCTACGACAAGTTCGTCAAGATCGCGCGGCTGCTGGGCAAGAACAAGGAATACATCGACCGCGAGATTCCCCACCTCGACAAGCTGCTGCACGAGACGCCAGACGCGGCGCTGGCGCGGGCCGAGATCGTCGTGGTGGGCCATGCCGATGCCGAGACGCGCCAGCGCATCATCGCGCTGGCCAAGGGCGCGCGTGTCGTCGACCTGAACGGTTATGCCGACCTGCGCCAGGCGTCGCTGGCGGGTGGCTTCGCGCAGTACGAGGGCATCTGCTGGTGAGCGGAGCGCCTCGTCGCCTGAAGGTCGCGTTCATCTCGCCGGTCTTCCTGTTTCCGGCCGATGCCGGCGGCAAGATCCGCACGGGCAACATCCTGCGCGGGCTGAAGGAAAGCGGGCAGTTCGACATCACGCTGCTGTCGCCCGCCACGCCGCAGCAGCAGCTCGAATGGCAGGGCGAGCTGGACCGGCAGTGCGAGCGCTTCGTCGGCTGGCAGCCCAGTCCGCCGAAGGCGCGTTGGCAACGGGCCCCGGATTTGCTGTCGCCGCTGCCCATCAACGTCGCCGCCGATCGCACGCCGGCGGCCATGGCCGCTGTCGAGCAGCTGCTGGCGGCATCGTCTTTCGACGTCGTCGTCTTCGACTTCGTCCATGCCGCCGTGCTGCGCCCGGCCGGGCTGAAGGGGGCGACGGTCTGCTTCACGCACAACGTCGAGGCGGAGATCTTCGAGCGCCACGCGAGAACGGCAGCCAGCGCCCCGCTGCGTTGGCTGTGGGGCTCGCAGGCCGGCAAGATGCGCCGCTTCGAGCGCGAGGCGCTGGCAACTTTCACGCGTGTGGTGGCCGTGTCCGAGCGCGATGCGAAGCAGTTCGCGGCCGATGGCCTGACGACGGCACGCGCCATCCCCACCGGCGTGGACCTCGACTTCTTCAGCTGGCAGGCGCCCGCCGAGGGCACACCGGTCGTCGTGTTCACCGGCTCGATGGACTGGGAGGCCAATGTCGATGGCATCCGTTTCTACATCGATGAAGTCTGGCCGCGCGTGCGCGCCCAGGTGCCGCATGCGCAGCTGCGCGTGGTCGGCAAGAACCCGCCCCCGTCGCTGGTGCAGCGCCAGGTGCCCGGCATCAGCTTCACGGGGTTCGTGGATGACGTGCGCGACCATGCCCGGGATGCCCAGGCTTTCGTCATCCCGCTGAGAGTGGGGGGCGGTACGCGCATCAAGGCGTTCGAGGCGATGGCGATGGGCGTGCCGGTCGTGTCGACGAGCATCGGCATCGAGGGACTGGATGTGGACCATGGCACGCATTTCCTGCGCGCCGACGGCGCCGACGAGCTGGCCAGCGCGACGCTGAAGCTGCTGGCCGACAGTGCGCTGCGGCTGAAGCTGTCGAGCGCGGCGCGCGGGCTCGTGGAAGACCGTTTCGGCCACCGCGTGGCGGCCGACGCGTTCGGCGCCATCCTGCGTGAAGCGGCGGAGGCGGCGGCGTGAAGCCCTTGAAGGTGCTGACGTTCTCGACGCTGTTCCCGAACAGCGTCAAGCCCAGCCACGGCATCTTCGTCGAGACGCGGCTGCGCGAGTTGCTGAAAAGCGGCCAGGTGGAATCGCGCGTCATCGCGCCGGTGCCCTGGTTCCCATCGCGGCACGAGCGCTGGGGCGACTACGCGAAGTTCGCCGCCGTGCCGGCCCGTGAGCAACGCAACGGCCTCGATGTGCGGCACCCGCGCTACTTGTTGCTGCCCAAGGTCGGCATGACGTCGGCCCCGCTCATGCTGGCGCTGGGTGCGCGCGCGGCCGTGCAGCAGCTCATCGACGAGGGTTTCGATCCCGATGTCATCGATGCGCACTACTACTACCCCGACGGCGTCGCCGCCGCCTTGCTGGCCAAGTGGTTCGACAAGCCACTGACCATCACGGCCCGTGGCACCGACCTGAACCTCATTCCGCAGTACGCGCTGCCCCGGCGGATGATCGAGTGGGCGGCGCGGCGCGCGGCCGGCTCCATCGGCGTGTGCGCGGCGCTGATGGACGTGTTGCGGGGCTGGGGGCATGAGCCGGCCAAGCTGCACACGCTGCGCAACGGCGTGGACCTGGAGCGCTTCAGGCCGCTGCCGCCCGCCGCGATGCGCGCGGAACTCGGCGTCGACGGCGATCCGCTGCTGTTGTCGGTGGGCCACCTGATCGAGCGCAAGGGTCACGACATCGCCATCGATGCGCTGGCCGAACTGCTGCCCGCACGGCCCGGCGCGCGGCTCGTCATCATCGGCGAAGGCGAGGAGCGCGCCGCATTGCTGGCGCGCGCGGCGCGGCTGGGTGTGGCCGACAAGGTCCGGCTGACCGGGGCGTTGGCGAACACCGAACTGCTCAAGTGGTACAGCGCGGCCGACGTGCTGCTGCTGTGCTCCAGCCGCGAAGGCTGGGCCAACGTGCTGCTGGAGTCCATGGCCTGCGGTACGCCGGTGGTGGCCACCGACATCTGGGGCACGCCCGAGGTGGTGGCTGCGCCGGCGGCCGGGCGGCTCGTCGCCGAGCGCAGCGGCGCGGCGTTCGCGGCGGGCGTTCAGGCGCTGCTGTCGGCCGGTGTGGACCGCGCCGCGACGCGCCGGTATGCCGAAGGCTTCAGCTGGCAGGCGACGACGGAGGGGCAGCTGGCGCTGTTCCAGGCGGTCACGGGAGTGGCGACGCATGCGTGAGGTGCTGCTTCTCGCCATCATTGGCTGGATCGTGTTGCAGGCGTTTCGCCGCCCGTGGATCGGCATCCTGGGCTGGACGTGGATGAGCATCATGAACCCGCACCAGCTCACCTGGGCGCTGCGGAGCATGCCGTTCGCGGCGGCCATCGGCGGCGCGACGCTGGTGGGGCTGCTCATGACCAAGGATAGGCGCGACTATTCGCTGAACCGCGAGAACATCCTGCTGATGCTGCTCATGGTGTGGATGTGCATCACGCTGCCGTTTTCCATCCATTTCAGCGACAGCTACGAGCTGTGGAAACGCGTCATGAAGATCGACCTGATGATCCTCGTGGCGATGGTGTTGCTGCACAGCAAGCGGCACATGCTGCTGCTGGTCTGGACCCTGGTCATTTCGATCGGCTTCTTCGGTGTGAAGGGCGGCGCTTTCACCGTGGCGACGGGGGGTGGCTACCGGGTGTGGGGGCCCGAGAACACCTACATCGAGGGCAACAACGAGGTGGCGCTGGCCATCGTCATCGTGATCCCGCTGATGCGCTTCCTGCAACTGCAGATGCAGGCGCGGTGGGCCAAGGCCACGATGAGCGTGTGCATGCTGCTGATGGCCATGGCGGCGCTGGGCAGCCATTCCCGGGGCGCCTTGCTGGCCATCGTGGCCATGGCCTTGGTGTTGTGGTGGCGTGGCAAGAACCGCCTGGTGGGGGCCATCGTCATGGTGGTGGTGGGCTGCACACTGCTTTCGCTGATGCCGCAGGAATGGTGGGAGCGGATGAGCACCATCAAGACCTATGACGCAGACGCTTCGGCGATGGGGCGCATCAATGCCTGGGTGATGGCGCTCAATCTGGCCAAGGCGCGTTTCTTCGGTGGCGGCTTCATGGTCTGGACGCCGGAGGTCTTTGCCATGTACGCGCCCGACCCGCTGGATGTGCACGCCGCCCACAGCATCTACTTCATGGTGCTGGGTGAGCAGGGCTTCGTGGGCCTGTTGCTGTTCCTGTTGCTGTTCACGATGGTGTGGTTCTCGGCCGGCGCGCTGCGCACGCAGGCGCGCGGCAAGCCCGAGACGCAGTGGCTGTCCGACCTGGGCAGCATGCTGCAGGTGAGCCTGGCCGGCTACGCGGTGGGGGGCGCCTTCCTCAGCCTGAGCTACTGGGACCTGCCCTACAACCTGCTGGTGCTCGCCGTGGTCGGGCGCCGCTGGCTGGCCCGCAAGGAATGGTTGCGCGAGAAGGACGAGCCCGTCATTTACTGGCCGGCGTTCCTGAAGAAGCGCTTCGAGAAGAAAAAGGTCGTGCCCCTGCCATGAAGCCCTTGTTCCAGCTGTTGTCTCCGGCGGGTGACCGGGCCCGCCTGACCGTGCTGATCTTTCACCGCGTGCTGCGCAGCCCCGACCCGCTGTTCCCCGACGAGGTGGACGCCGCGCGTTTTGATGAACTGCTGGGCTGGGTCAAGGCCTGGTTCAACGTGCTGCCGCTGGATGCCGCCATCGAGCGGTTGCGCGATGGCAGCCTGCCGGCGCGTGCGGCGGCGCTGAGCTTCGACGATGGCTATGCCGACAACCACGATGTCGCGCTGCCGCTGCTGCGCCGGCACGGGCTGCCGTGCAGCTTCTTCGTCGCCACGGGCTTTCTCGACGGCGGGCGCATGTGGAACGACACCCTCATCGAGGCGGTGCGGCGCAGCGCGCTGCCGGTGCTCGACCTGCGCGGCCTGGCCGATGGCCGCGGCGAGGATCTGGGCCAGCATGCGCTGGGCGACGACACCGCGCGCCGCGCCGCACTGGGGCGCCTCATCGAACGCGTCAAATACCTGGCGCCCGAGCCCCGCGTGGCTTGCGTGGAGGCCATCGCGGCCCGCGCCGAGGTGAACCCGCCGGACGACCTGATGATGAGCAGCGCGCAGGTGCGTGCGCTGCGCGCGGCCGGCATGCAGATCGGCGCCCACACTGTCAGCCATCCCATCCTCGCCACGCTCGACCACCCGCGTGCGGGCGACGAGATCGGCCGCAGCCGCGACGTGCTTCAGGCCTTGCTGGGCGAGCAGGTGGGCCTGTTCGCCTACCCGAACGGCAAGCCGGGTACCGACTACCTGCCGGACGTGCACCCCGGCCTCGTGCGGGAGCTGGGCTTCGATGCCGCCGTTTCCACACGCTGGGCTGCGGCCCGCCGTGGCGACGACGTCTTCCAGATCCCGCGCTTCACGCCCTGGGATCGCGGGCGGTTGAAGTTCGGCCTGCGTCTGGCGCGGCAGCTGATGTCCTGACGACACGGCTGCGCGGCCCCGCCGATGGCGGCGCCGCTGGGGGGGCGCCACTGCGCCGACAATGCAGCCCGGATAGATCAACCCGGACGAACTGCATGGGCCAGCCCATTCCTTCCACCCCGCTGCGCAAGGTCCGCTTTGCGCTGGTCGGCTGCGGCCGCATCGCGCAGAACCATTTCGAGGCGCTGCGGCGCCATGGCGAGCGCGCGGAGCTCGTGGCCGTGGCCGATGTCGACGCGGCAGCCTTGAGCGCTGCCGTCGCTAGCACCGGTGCGCGTGGCTTCACGTCCCTGGCCGACATGCTGGCGGCCCGCGCCGAGCTGGGCATCGACTGCGTCGTGCTGACCACGCCCAGCGGCCTGCACCCCCGCCAGGCCATCGAGGCCGCCCGGGCCGGCCTGCACGTGATGACCGAGAAGCCCATGGCCACGCGCTGGCAGGACGGGCTGGCCATGGTCAAGGCCTGCGACGATGCCGGCGTGCGCCTGTTCGTCGTCAAGCAGAACCGCCGCAACTCGACGCTGCAGCTGCTCAAGCGGGCGGTGTCGGAAGGGCGCTTCGGGCGGCTCTACAACGTGGCGGTCAACGTGTTCTGGACCCGCCCGCAGGCCTACTACGACAGCGCCGACTGGCGCGGCACGTGGGAGTTCGACGGCGGCGCCTTCATGAACCAGGCCAGCCACTACATCGACCTGCTGGACTGGATCGTCGGCCCGGTCGAGAGCGTGATGGCCTACACCGGCACGCTGGCGCGCAACATCGAGGTCGAGGATGCCGGCGTGGCCGCGCTGAAGTGGCGCAACGGCGCCATGGGCACCGTCAACGTCAGCATGCTGACCTACCCGAAGAACCTGGAGGGCTCGATCACCTTGCTGGGTGAAAAGGGTTCGGTGCGCATCGGCGGCGTGGCCGTCAACGAGATCCAGCACTGGCAGTTCGATACGCCGCACGAGATGGACGCGCAGATCGCCGACGCGAGCTACCAGACCACCTCGGTCTACGGGTTCGGCCACCCGCTCTACTACGACAACGTCATCAACACGCTGCGTGGCGAGGCCGAGGCCGAGACGGACGGCCGCGAAGGCCTGAAGTCGCTGGAGCTGCTGATCGCGATGTACATGAGCGCGCGCGACGGCAAGCGCGTCAACCTGCCGCTGAGTTACTGATGCCCCCACGTTCACTTCGTTCACTGGCCCCCGAGGGGGCGCTCGCGCCCTTGGGGCGGCCCGGCGGGCGCGACTGATGGCGACCACGATCCACCCCAGCGCCATCGTCGACGACGGCGCCCAGCTCGGCGACGGCTGCCGCGTCTGGCATTTCGTGCACATCAGCGCCGGCGCGCGCATCGGCGAGCGCTGCTCGTTCGGGCAGAACGTCTTCGTCGGCAACGACGTGCTCATCGGCAGCAACGTCAAGATCCAGAACAACGTTTCCGTCTACGACGCCGTGACGCTGGAGGACGATGTCTTCTGCGGCCCGAGCCTGGTGTTCACCAACGTCTACAACCCGCGCGCCGCCGTCGTCCGCAAGGACGAGTACCGGCGCACCCTCGTGAAGCAGGGTGCGACGCTGGGGGCCAACGCCACGATCGTCTGCGGCACGACGGTGGGCCGCTACGCCTTCGTCGGCGCCGGTGCCGTCGTCAATCGCGACGTGCCGGACTTTGCGCTGATGGTGGGCGTGCCCGCCCGGCAGATCGGCTGGATGAGCCGCTTCGGCGAGCGCTTGGCGCTGCCGCTGTCCAGCGACGTCCCACTCGAGGCCCGCTGCCCCCACACCAACGACCGCTACCTGCTGAGCGGTCAGCAACTCCAACTGATCCAGCCCTGACCTGATGGACTTCATCGACCTCAAGAGCCAGTACGCGGCGCTGCGCGACAACATCAACGCCCGCATCCAGAAGGTGCTGGACCATGGCCAGTACATCCTTGGCCCCGAGGTCAAGGAGATGGAAGCGGCGCTGGCTGCCTACACCGGCGCGCGCCACTGCATCAGCGTCGCCAGCGGCACGGAGGCGCTGCTGATCAGCCTGATGGCGCTGGACCTGCAGCCCGGCGACGAGGTCATCACCAGCCCGTTCACCTTCGCGGCGACGGCGGAGATGATCGTGCTGGCCGGCGGGGTGCCGGTGTTCGTCGACATCGAACCCGACACGGCCAATATCGACGCGACGCTCGTCGAGGCGGCCATCACGCCGCGCACGAAAGCCATCATGCCGGTCAGCCTGTACGGGCAGGTCGCGGACATGGACGCCATCAACGCCATCGCCAACCGGCACGGCCTGGCGGTCATCGAAGACGCTGCGCAGAGCTTCGGCGCGACGTATTGGGGTGGCGTCACGCCCGCGAGTGCGCTGGCTGCGCCCGGCGGCGGGCAGGGCCGAAAGAGCTGCAACTTGTCCACCTTTGGCTGCACCAGCTTCTTCCCGAGCAAGCCGCTGGGCTGCTATGGCGACGGCGGCGCCATCTTCACCAGCGACGATCGCCTCGCGCAGGCCTGCCGGGAGATCCGCACGCACGGCCAGAGCCAGCGCTACCTGCACACGCGGCTGGGCGTTGGCGGCCGCATGGACACGCTGCAGTGTGCGGTCGTGCTGGGCAAGCTGGACCGCTTTGGCTGGGAGATCGAGCGCCGGCTGGCGCTGGGTGAGGCCTACCGTGCCAAGTTGCAGGCTGCGGCGCCGGGCTTGCAGCTGCTGGCCGTGCGGCCGGACCGCGATTGCGTCTGGGCGCAGTACACCGTTTTCGTGGACGACCGTGATGCCGTGCAGGCCCGGCTCAAGGCGGCTGGCGTGCCGACGGCCGTGCATTACCCACGGCCGCTGCACCACCAGCCGGCCTATGCGCAGTACGCGCGCGCCGACCACTGCCCGCACAGCATTGCCGCGGCCGCGCGGGTGATGAGCCTGCCGATGAGCGCCGACCTCAGCGACGCGCAGCAGGACGAGGTGGTCGCCGCGCTCGCGGCGGCGCTGGCCTGATCGTCAGGCCAGGCGCCAGTCCGGCGCGTGCCGGCGCAGCCACTGCTCCAGCATCATCAGGATCCAGACCATCTCACCGTAGTAGCCGGCGTGTTCCTTCAGCCGCTGGTTCAGCAGGCTGTCGACGAACTCGGTGCGCACCAGGCCGCGCGCGGCGATGCCGCGCAGCGACTCGGTGGCCAGCGCATTCAGCGCGGCATCCTTGACCGCCCAGGGCCCGAAGGGCAGGCCGAAGCCGTGCTTCTTCTTCGTCAGGATCTCGTCCGGCAGGAAGCCGCGCAGCGCCTCCTTGAAGAACCAGCGCAGCTTCAGGCCGCGGAGCTTGTAGCTCGTCGGCAGCTTCAAAGAGAAGTCCAGCAGCCGGGTGTCCAGCAGCGGGAAGCTAACGTCCATGCCGGCCAGGCCGGTGGTGCCGACGACCTTGGGCAGGTCGTTCTCGGCCAGCGTGTAGCGCCAGTCGAAGGCCAGCATCTGGTTGACGAGGCTGGCCTCGCGCGGGCCGGCGGCCCAGGTCGCGCGCTGATGCTCGCGCGGCGCCTCCACGCGCACGGCAGACAGGAAGGCCGGCGTGAACACCTGGGCCAGGCCCAGCCGGTCCAGCAGGTTGTAGCTCTGCATGCGGTCGGGCATGGGCACGCGGGCCTGGCGGATGTAGCTGCTGCCCTTCTTCAGCAGCGGGATGCTGCCGGTCACCGGGTTCAGGAACAGCGGGTCCAGCACCGCGGCGCGCAGCGGGGCGGGGATCTGGCTGTAGACGTCGAAGACGCGCTCCTTGGCATAGCGCACATTGCCGCCGAAGAGTTCGTCGCCCCCGTCGCCGGCCAAGAGGCGCGTGAAGCCGTCTTCGCGCGCCTTGCGGGCGCAGTAGAAGGCCGGCACGGCGGAGGAGTTGCCGAAGGGCTGGTCGTAGTGGGCGGCGACGTCGGGGATGGCGGCCACCAGGTCGGCCGGCGTCACGTAGTACTCGTGGTGGTCGGCGCCATAGGCCTTGGCGGCGATGCGCGCGTAGGCCATCTCGTCGTAGCCTTCGGCCTCGAAGCCGATGGAGTAACCCGCCGGTGCCTGGCCCGTGGTCTCGCGCAGCAGGCCGCACACGGTGGAGCTGTCAGTGCCGCCGGACAGGAAGCAGGCGGTCTTGCCGTCGCCGGTCAGGCGGTCCTGCACGGCCGTGCGCAGGATGCTGCGGAATTCGTCGCGCAGCGCGTCGACGCGGGGCGCGGCGTCCTCGACGAAGCGCGGCGTCCAGTAGGGCGCTACGGTCAGCTGCCCGTTCTGGAACAGTGCGTAATGAGCCGCCGGCAGACGCTGGATGCCCGTGTAGATGGTGCGCGGCGCCGGGATGCAGTGGTGATAGAGATAGTCGAACAACGCCTGCGTGTCGAGCTCGCGGATGCCCAGGCGGCTTGCCAGCTCGTCGGCCCGGGTCGCGTAGTGCAGGCGGCCGCCTCGAACGGCGAAGCACAGGCTGTGAACGGCGAACCGGTCCACGGCCAGGTAGTGGCCGCCGCCGGGCAGGTCCAGCGCCACGGCGAACTCACCGCCCACGTCGGCAGCGCAGCTCGCGCCACGTGTGGCGAAGGCTTGCTGCCACGCAGTCAGCGCGTCAGGCGCCGTGGCGGTGAAGCGCGGAGCGCCGGAGGCGAAGGGCGTGTCGGGCGGCAGGGCAGAGGCTTGCATCGCGTGTCGGGTTGGATATCAGCCGGCCAGATTTTCGGCCGGTGGTTTGAATTTTTGGCGCAGCCGGCGCCAGGCGCCGCCGACGGCCTGGCGTGTGAGGCCCGCGAGCCCGCGCGCCGTCAGCGGGTCGTAGGCCACGAGGCCGAATCGCTCGCGGCGATGGCTCATCCAGGTCTTCTTGTAGGCGTCGTCGCCGATCAGGTAGTCGACCTCGGCCACCTGGTCACGGTCGATGACCTCTTCCAGCAGCAGAGCGGTCACCAGCGTACCGGGTGCGATGGCCTTGTAGGCCTCGTCGTAGGCCACCTTGTAGATGTTCGCCCGGCCACCCTGCACGATCCACAACTGGGCGGCGATGGGCTTGTCGCCTATCCATGCGAGGCCCAGGCGCAGCCAGCCCCGCCGCGCGCACAGGCGGATCAGGCCGGGAATGAACTCCACATAGGGCTCGGCCACCTTCCAGCTGGCACCATAGACGGCTTCATAGGCCGCGATGCCGCGCTCGACGTCGGCCTCGTCGCGGATGATCTCCAGCCGGCCGCCGTCCTCGGCCGCCAGCCGCTTGGTCATGCGCTTGATCGTGCTGCGCAGCTGGCCGCTGCGGTTCTTCAGATAGCCGGCCCAATCGCTGTCGACCTGCAGATACCAGTTGCCGAAAGCGAAGTAGCCGCGGGGCTTGAGGCCGGCTTGCCGCAATGACGCCCGCAGCAGCTTGAAGTCGCGGGACTGCGGGTCCATGGGCCAGAAGCGGTAAGCCGACGCGCGATGGTCGCGGCGCAGCGCCATCATCATGGGCAGCAAATCGTCGGCGTCCAGGCCTTCATCGACGGCCAGGGCGTACAGCGTGGTGTAGTAGTTGGCGAGCGCGCCGACTTGGTGACCTGCCGCCGTCTGCTGCACGCCGACCGGCAGCACCGCCAGCACATGCCCCTGCCGGCGCAAGACGTAGAAGATGCTCTTCGCGCCGTCGCGGAAGACGGTGTCGCTCAGCAGTTCGAACCAATCGGCGCCGAACTCGATGTAGACCTGTTCGTTGCGGTCGAGCAGCGCGATGGCGTCGGGCGGCAGCTCGCGAACGCTGTCGATGCGCTCGACGGTCGCGCCACTGCGTTCGACCATCACGTTGGCATCCACCCGGTGCTTGTCCTTGTGCGGCGCCCAGGCTCGCCCGAGCCGGCGCAAGCCGTCGTAGCACAGCCGCAGGCCCGTATGCCGATAGATGCTCACGTGGTTGATCCAGCGCTGCGAGGTGGACCAGGCCAGCAGGTCTGCTTCTGCATTCGTATAGAACTCGACAACGCCATCCGGCACACGCTTGAACAGGTCTTCAAGTGTTCGAAGCAGCAGCACACGGCCGGGCGCAAATCGGTCGAATGCCTCGTGGAACGCTGTTTTCAGCATCACCACCATGTTGCCCCTGATCAGCAGCATGCGCGAAGCCAGCAGGTCCTGGCCGTGCCACAGCTCGTACACCAGTGCCTGGCCTTGCGTGGCGCAGGTGCGCATCAGTTCTGCATAGAAGCGCCCCTGGGCGTTGCTGCTGGTGATGGCAGTGCCTTCCCGGCCTTTCCAGCCGCTGCCTTCCAGCGCAGCGTAGCGCGCCACGGCGGCATCCATGTCCGCGGCGGCAGTGACGATCCGGAACCCGTCGCCCTGGCCCTGGCCCTGGCCTTCGCCCTCGCCCTCGCCTTGCAGACGGCGCAGGTAGCGGCGCATGTTCTGGATGAGCTTGCGCGGGCGCTGCGCCCAGTAGTCGTCGAAGCCGCCGCGCAGGTTGACGCTCATCGTCAGCGCGTGCGGCATGCTCTCGACAGAACGGCCCGGCAGGTCGCGAAGATCGCAGAAATGGGGGTCGTTGCAGAGCAGGTCCAACTCGGCGGCATAGCCGGGCAGCACGGCCAGCAAGCCGCCGATGTCCAGCTTGGGCGGTAGCAGCGTGGGGCCGATCTGCATCTGCGACGGCAGGAAGCTGGACCACACGCCCAGCGCTCTGGGCTGGGGGTTGAGCAGCAGCATCGCGATGACGTGGCCGCCCTGGTCCGCCATGGCCAGCACCACGCCCGTCTCGCCGAACTGCCGCAGCAGTGGCTCGACGAAGCTGCTGGCGAGCAAGGGATGCGCGCCCATGAGCTGGTCGTTGAGGCGGTCCCAGTCGGCGCGATGCGGCCCCAGCCCGTCCTGCGGCTGCAAATCCACAAGGTTCCAGGTCGTCGGGGGCTTCATGTTCTGCATGGTGGATTCAGGCGCCTTCAGAGCGCCGACGGCCCAGACGGCTCGCCGCGAACGAGCGAAGCAGGGTGGCCAGCGGGTGCCCGGTGATGACCAGCGCCGCCAGCCCGGCGCTGGCGCCCAGCACCACCGCCACGGCGAGCTGGGCCACGGCGTTCAAGGCCAGCCAGTGGCCGCCAGCCAGGCCGGCGCCCGCCGCGAGGGCGACTGCCGCCGTGATGAGGGCGCTGTTGGCGAGGATGCGGTGCAGGTCTTGCCATTTGAACCCGATGCTGCCTTGGGCCAGCTTCAGCCACACCAGGCCTGAAAGCAGCGATGCAACCACCAGGGCAACGCACATCGCCGTCACGCCGAAGGCGCCGGCTGCCGCTGCGGCGAGCCCCGTGAACAACGCCTGCAAAACGTTGCCGCGCATGACCAGGCGGTTGTGCCCGGTCGCAACCAGGGCGGCCTGACACACCGTGGTCCACAGCGTCAGCAGCGCGCTCACGCCGAGGATGCGGGTCGGCGTGATCGAGTCGACCCATTGGCTGCCGTACATCAGCAACACCAGCGGCTCCGCCATGAGGGCCAGGAAGGCACACATCGGCCAGCCGACGGCCAGCAGATAGGCGAGGGCCGTCAGGAAGGCCGGCGCGCAACTCTCGCCGCCGCGGCTGAGCGCCGCGAACTTCGCCTCGGCCACCGGGTAGGTGGCGTCGGTCAGCAGGCGATTCACCATCGCGATCAGGCCGTTGGCGCGCGAGTAGTAACCGACGGACGCCATCGATTGCAGCTTGCCGAGCAGGAACTCCGGCGCGCTGGTGGCGGCTGCGGAGAACAGCGAGGAGACGGTCATCGTGGCACCGACGTTCAGCACGCGCCGCAGTTCCGTGAAGGCGGGCAGCCATGGCGCACCCTTGCGCAGCGCGATGCCCGCGATGGCGGCCACGCTGACGCCGGCAAGGTTGCCGTAGGCCAGGCTCAGCGCGCCATGCCCCGCGTAGGCCGTGCCGATGCTGACGCCAGCGATGGCCACGGTCTGCGAAAGACGGACCATGGCAATGGCGTCGAAGCGCATGTCGCGCACCAGCAAGGCGTAGTTGAGCGCCCCAAACGGAATGACGAGGAAGTTGCAGGCGATGACCAGCAGCAGGTCCCGCAGCACCGGCTCGTGGAAATACCCGGCCAGCGGAGCCGACAGCAGCGCCACCAGGAGGCTGCAGCTCAGGCCCATCGTCAGCTGCACGCCCCAGGCGGTGCGCAGGCGCGCCGGGGTCAGTTCCTTCTCCTGGATGAGGTAGGCGCCGATGCCCAGGTCGCGCATCGTTGACAGCAACGAGATGAACACCATCGCCACCGAGAACGTGCCGATCTCCGCAGGCTTCAGCAGCCGCGCAATGACCAGCGACGACAGGATGGTGATGGCCAGGCTGGCGTAACGGTCCAGAAACGAGAACAGCAGCGAGCGGGTGACGGACTGGGCCATGGTCAGGGCTTCCGCACCGAGCGTGTCTGGCGGGCTTGCGGCCACTTCATCGCAGCAGACGCAAGCGCCCGCGTTGGCAACTTGCCGCGGCCGGCATGCTGTCGAACGTCCGATGGCGATTGCATGCGCGCCGTCACGGCTTCACCTGCGGGCGGCTGTTGCCGAACAGCCGGCGCGAGTACCCGAGATAGGCCAGGCCGCCGGGCAGGCGCAGGCTTTTCAGATGGTGGCCCCAGGCCTGCTTCCAGTGGCCCTGCGCCCGGTAGTGGTCGGACAGCGTGTGGTGCGCCGACGCGAGCTTGCGCCGAATGGCGCGCTGCACGTCGGCGGGCAGCGCGAGCCGCAGAATTTCCTCGAGAACCTGGGCCTGCGAGATCTCATAGGCTTCCGACTTCGACAGCGACTCCGGCGTGTCGTTGATGCGAAACGTGGGCTGGTCGATGAAGGCCAGCCGCCGCGTGGCTGCGAGCTTGAAGCCCAGCAACGTCCACTCCAGATACTTGAAGCGCTCGTCGAAGAAGTCCGCCGTGACCCGCGCGCTGCGGTACATCGCGCCGCAGGATGCCAGCCAGTTCGCCCGGGTCATCGCCTGCAGCGGCTCGCGCGCGGCGCCGGCGAACTCAGTCAGGAAGGGCTGATCCTGCCCATGGTGTTCGCGCAGGCCGTTGCAGACGACGACATCCACGTCGGGGTGCTCATCGAGATGGCGGCGCCGCACCGTCACGGCGTCGCCCACGTATTCATCGTCGTCGTCCAGGAAGCCGAAATACTCGGTGCGCACCGCGTCGCGGCCGATGCGAAGCGCCCGAGGCAGGCTGCCGACGCTTTCATAGACCACCTGCAGCCGCGCGTCCTGGCGCAGGCGCTCGAGGAGCTCGGCGTCGTAGCGGCTGCCGTTGACCACCAGCAGGATGGTTGGCGGCGTGTCGGCGGTCCCGAGAATGCTGTCGATGGCGCGCCCAAGCGCGGCGCTGCGCCTGGCTTCGCAGGTGGTCGGGATGATGATCGTGACGCGAGCTGCGGTCATGCGCATTCAGCGGGGCAGCAGTCGCGCGCGCAGCCAGTTCAGCCAGACCCGTGGCGCCAGGGGTTGGTGCGTCAGCGAGATCCGGTAGTAGTTCGTCGCGATGTCACCGGAGCGCGCTGCCAGGTGGGCATCGGCGAAGGTTCGGGCCGAGCGTGCGAGCCGCGCCTGCATGGTGTCGGCGGGCAGGCGCCGGCCGTCGCGGTTGACCAGCCCCCAGCGGCGATACGCCGTGCTCAGAATCCGGTACTCGAAGTTCTCGGCCTTGACCGAGCGCGTGATGTTCTGGTCGTGGATGCGATAGAGCGCCAGCGATTCCGAGACGCCGTGCCATTCGGCCTCGTTGGCGAGCTTGAGCCACAAGTCGTAGTCCTGGCCCTTGCGCAGGCTGGTGTCGAACCCGCCGACCTTGTTCAGCAGTGCCTTGTGCGCCAGCACGGTGGACGTCCAGACTTCGCAATCCAGCAGCAGGTCGATGTAGAGCCAGCCTCGGCGCGCCGGCTTGCTCATGCGCCCGGCGGCCTGGCTCTCCGTCAGATAGGCGAGTGCCGGCGGGAAGCGGCCGTCCGCCCCCGCATGCCAAAGCGTGAACCGCGCATAGACGAGCTCGGCCCCGGCCTGCACTGCGGCCCATTGCCGGGACAGCTTTTGCGGGTGCCAGTAGTCGTCGGCGTCGAGGAAGGCGATGTAGTCGGCGCGAGCCTCCGCGACACCGCGATTGCGGGCAACCGCCGACCCCTGGTTGGCCTGCTGGATCAGCCGCACGCGGTCGCCGTATGCCTGGACGCGCGCCACCGTGTCGTCCGTGGAGCCGTCGTCGACCACGATCACTTCCGTCTGCACGCCCACCTGCGCCAGCGCCGAATCGAGCGCCTCGCCGATGTACTCGCCGCTGTTGAAGGACGGGATGACGATGGAAATCTGGGGAGCGCTCGCCACGTTCAGGGCACCCCGGATGCGCTTGCGTCAGGCTTGGATGCGGCCTCCGCGACCGGCGCCGCTGCGGGCTCTTCCCACTTGTTCACGCGCTCGAGCTTGGTCTTCAGGTCGGTGCGTGGCAGCCCCAGCGCCAACGCCTTGTGCGCATGGGCCAGCGCCTGGCCGTAGTCCTTCAGATCGAAGTAAACCAGGCCCAGGTTGTACATGGCGAAGGCGTTGTCGGCTTCGGTCTGGTTCACATAGGCGAGGTGGGCGGGCACCTCCTTGAGGTCTCCGCGCTCGATCAGAAAACTGACATACAGCAGCCGCACGACGTAGTCGTCGGGCCGAAAGCGCAGCGCACGCTCGTAGAAGCAATCGATCGTGTAGGGCGCATCCTCGGCGGGGTTGCGCTTTTCCTTCTCCACCAACTTCTGCATCGCGAGCAGCGCTCGCGGATGGTTGGGGAAGGCGCGCAGCGTGTAGCCGATGTCATGGCCGAAGGTGCCGGTCTTGCGCGTCTGCAGCAACTCCACGCCGGCGGTGAAGTGGGCGTTCTCGACGAGGGACTTCTGGTCCCGCGTGGCGGCCCGGTAGTCATAGGGGCCGAACGCATAGTTGACCAGCGAGCCGCATGCGTTGTTGGTCTGCGCGCCGACGCCGCTGGCGGCCAGGAGCCCGAACAGCAGAACCCAGGTTCTCATGGGTGTGTTTCCGATGAAACGTTGAACGAGTTTAGCCAGCGACACGTGACGGTCTCCACCGCGTTGGCATCCTGACGGCTCGAGAAGGTGTGGTCCGCGCCGGGCAGATCCACGCGCGTGGTGGCGGGGCGGTGGATCAGGCCAGCCCAGTTGTCGGCATGGCTGACGTGCTCGAGGAACTCCTTGGCCGTGTAGTCGTCACCGCTGAGGATCAGCAGCACCGGCCCGTCGAAGCCGCGCAGCCCGGCGGCCATGCGGTCCTGGAAGCTGCGCGCGTCGGCCTTGGCGGCGCCAGCGCCGCGGGCCAGGTGCAGGTTGCGCCCCAGCGTGCGCAGGGCCGTGAGGCCGATGCCGCCACGCAGCAGCTTGAGCCAGAACGTCTTCTCGCGCAGCCGGCGCCAGTAGTAGTGCTTGACGTGCGTCTGCGCCAGCGTTGCCGCCGAGCGGGCCCAGGGGTTGAGCAGCGCGACGCCGGCAATGCGCGCATCGCGTGTCGTGTCCAGGTACATCAGCGCGGCCGATGCGGCATCGCACAGGCCCCACAGCACGACGCGGCGAAGGCCCGGGCGCGCCGCCAGCAGCGCGGTGATGGCCGCGCCGATGTCGGCCTCCACGGCGAGGAAGTCGCGCGCGTCGCCGGGGCTGTCGCCCATGCTGCGGTAGTCGAATCGCAGTGCGGTGAAGCCGTTGGCGGCGAGCTGCCTTGCCAGCAAGGCGAACTGGCGATGGCTGCCGACGCGGTATTGCGGCCCGCCGACGACGATGAGCACGCCGACATCGGCCGGCGTGCCGGCGGGCTCCGCGAGGATGCCGACCAGCGGCTGGCCTTCGCAGCTGAACGTCAGCACTGACTCCTTCACGCCAGCGCCTCCACGGTGCGGGCGATCAGCGCGGGTGCGACCTCGATTTCGGACGTGGCCCAGAAGCCCGGCCCCTGCACGAGCTGCGGCCGCACGGCCCAGCCGGCGTCGCGCCAGGCTTGCACCGTCTGCTGGCTGACCGGCGTCAGCGCGGCATCCTCGCGCGTGCTGACCTCCAGCCATTCGACCCGGCTGGGTGTGCCGGCGGGCGCAAAGCGGGCGGCTTCCAGGCCGGCCGCCAGCGCGGCCCCAAGGCCGTAACCCGCAATCTCGACGGGCCGTCCGGCGGCCAGCTCTGCCTTGAGCTGGTCCATCAAGCCTTTGCTCGCGCCGCCGGCCATCTCGGCCGCAAGCTTCAGGCGCAGGAACTGCTGCAGGGCCAGCTTGCCGCTGGCCATGGGCTGCCAGACCAGGTGGTTCACGGGCCGGCCCCAGTCCGCCGCCGCCAGCAGCGCGCCGGCGCGCAGGCTCCACAGCCACAGCGGCGCAGCCGGGGCCGGCACGCGCCGTTCCAGCTCGGCCAGGCCGAGCCGCACATCGGCCTGCCAGTCGGCCCAGCTGGCGTCGCCGAAGTCGGCCGACGAATCCCCGCAGCCGCGCAGGTCGATCTGCAGCACCGCATGGCCCGCCTCGGCCAACGCGCGGCAGGCCAGGGCGGCCATGCGCCGCGACTTGTTCATTTCCTCGGCGAACGGGTGCACGTAGAGCACGCGGCTGCGCGGTGCGCCGGCCGGTGCATGGAACAGGCAAAGCCGCTGCTCGCCGCCGTCGGCGGGCAGGAAGAAGACGTCGGCGTTCGGGATCAACCCTGGCGGGCCGCGACGAAGTCGGCCAGCGAGCCCACGGTGGCGAAGGTGTCGCCATCGATGTCGTCGTCGTCGACGGTCAGGCCCAGTTGTTCTTCCAGCGCCGTGATGAGGCTGACCACGGCCATGGAGTCCAGCTCGGGCAGGCTGCCCAGCAGCGGCGTGTCGCGGGTGAAGGTGAGGGCACGGCCGTTCAGGCTCAGCACATCGTCGAGAAGCCTCAGCACGTGGCCGAGCACCTGGGCGTTGTCCATGGATTTGGGGTGAGAAGAGCAGCCGCTCAGTTTAGCGGCGCGCCCCCTTGCCTCCGGGGAGCGCCCCCCTTGGCTTCGGGGGCGCGTGCGATACTTTTTTTACCCCGATCCGACCCGCGTCCATGCCCGAATCCACGCTGCTTCACGAGTTGGTGTCCGTCGCCGCCGAGCGCGCGCCCGACGCCCCGGCCCTGACCTACGGCGCTGTGACCTGGGCCTATGGCGCGCTGGCGTCGGCCGTGCAGGGGTTTGCCCACGGGCTCGCTGGCCTCGGGCTCGCACGTGGCGAGCGTGTGGCCATCTATCTCGAGAAACGTTTTGAGACGGTCGTTGCCAGCTTTGGCGCGCCCGCGGCCGGCGGCGTTTTCGTGCCGCTGAACCCCTTGCTCAAGCCCGAGCAGGTCGGCTTCATCCTGCGGGACTGCGACGTGCGCGTGCTGGTCACATCGCCCGAACGCCTCGCCCAGTTGCCCGAGGTGCTGGCGCAATGCCCGGCGCTGCGCCATGTGGTGCTGACCGGCGGCATGGGCGCCGCCCCGGTGCCGGTGCACGACTGGGCCGCGCTGCTGGCGTCGCCCGCGCGAGGCGGCCACCGTGTCATCGACACCGACATGGCCGCCATCCTCTACACCTCCGGCTCCACGGGGCGCCCCAAGGGTGTCGTGCTGTCGCACCGCAACATGGTGGCGGGCGGCAAGAGCGTGGCCAGCTACCTGCGCAACCACGCGGGGGATACGCTGCTTGCGGCCTTGCCGCTGTCGTTCGACGCCGGCTTCAGCCAGCTCACGACAGCCTTCCACAGCGGCGCGCGCGTGGTGCTGCTGAACTACCTGCTGCCCAAGGATGTGCTGAAGGCCATGGAGCGCGAGCAGGTGACCGGCCTGACGGCCGTACCGCCGCTCTACATCCAGCTGACGCAGCTGGACTGGCCCGCCGCCATCGACGCCAACTTGCGCTATTTCGCCAATACCGGCGGCCGCATGCCGCGCGCAACGCTGGACCTGCTGCGCGCCCGCGTGCCTTCGGCGCAGCCCTTCCTGATGTACGGCCTGACCGAGGCTTTCCGCTCGACCTATCTGCCGCCCGAGGAGGTGGACCGCCGGCCCGACTCCATCGGCAAGGCCATCCCCAACGCCGAGATCCTGGTGCTGCGCGAGGACGGCACCGAGTGCGCGCCCGACGAGCCGGGCGAGCTGGTGCACCGCGGCGCACTGGTGGGCCTGGGCTACTGGAACGACGCCGAGAAGACGGCCGAGCGCTACAAGCCGCTGCCGGTCGGTGTCGGTGGCCGTGAGGGCGGGCTGCAATTGCCCGAGTTCGCCGTGTTCTCCGGCGATACGGTCAGGCGCGATGCCGAAGGCTTCCTCTACTTCGTCGGCCGCCGCGACGAGATGATGAAGACCTCGGGCTACCGCGTCAGCCCGACCGAGGTGGAAGAGATCCTGTACGCGACCGGCCTGGTGGGCGAGTGCGTGGCGTTCGGCGTCCACCACGACAGCTTGGGCCAGGCGATCCAGGTCATTGCGACGCCGCCCGAAGGCGCCCCCGAGCTGGACGCTGCCGCGCTGACCGCAGCGTGCAAGGCGCGCATGCCGGCCTACATGGTGCCGCACGGCATCGAGGCCCGCACCGGCCCGCTGCCCCGCAACCCGAACGGCAAGATCGACCGCAAGACCCTCTCGACCGACTGGGTCGAGCGAAACGCCGCATGAGCGAAACCACTGCGCCCAAGCGTGCCCTCGAGCACGCCCCTGTTCTGTTCCCCCGCGATGCGAATGGCGAGCTGCTCGTCGGCGGCCAGCGCCTGTCCGTGCTGGCCGAGCGTGTCGGGCAGACGCCGTTCTATGCTTACGACCGCGGCCTGTTGAAGGCCCGCGTCGCCGAACTGCGAGCCGCGCTGCCGCAGGGCATCGAGCTGCACTACGCGATGAAGGCCAACCCGATGCCGGCGTTGGTGCAGCTGATGGCCGGGCTGGTGGACGGCATCGACGTGGCCTCGGCCGGCGAGCTGCAGGTCGCGTTGAACGCCGGCGCGGACCCGCACGAGATCAGCTTCGCCGGCCCGGGCAAGCGTGACATCGAGCTGGGACAGGCCGTGGCGGCTGGCGTGCTCGTCAACGTCGAGTCGGCGCGCGAGCTGGCGCCGCTGGCGCGGGCCTCGCAGCGGCTGGGCCTGCCGGCCCGCGTTGCGCTGCGCGTGAACCCCGACTTCGAGCTCAAGGGCTCGGGCATGCGCATGAGCGGCGGCCCCAAGCAGTTCGGCATCGACGCCGAAGCGCTGCCCGAGGTGCTGGCCGGGGTGGGCCGCCTGAGTGGCGACGGGGTCGCGTTTGAAGGCTTCCACCTGTTCGCGGGTTCGCAGAACCTGAAGGCCGAGGCGATCTGCGAGGCGCAGCAGAAGAGCTACGAGCTGGCGCTGAGACTGGCTTCAGACGCGCCGGCACCGGTCAAGTTCCTGAACCTCGGTGGCGGCTTCGGCATCCCCTATTTCCCGGGCGAGACGCGGCTGGATCTGGCGCCCATCGCCGACAACCTTGCCGCGCTGCAGCAGCGCGCCAAGGCCGACCTGCCCCAGGCCAAGCTGGTCATCGAGCTGGGCCGTTATTTCGTCGGCGAGGCGGGCGTCTACGTGAGCCGTATCGTCGACCGCAAGGTGTCGCGCGGCCAGGTGTTCCTGGTGGCGGACGGCGGGCTGCACCATCACCTGTCGGCCTCGGGCAATTTCGGCCAGGTGCTGCGCAAGAACTACCCGGCTTCCATCGAGCCGCAAGGCCGGCGCGAGACGTCCACCGAGTCAGCCAGCGTCGTCGGCCCGCTGTGCACGCCGCTGGACCTGCTGGCCGACCGCATGGACATGGCCCGGAGCGAGGTCGGTGACTTGGCGGTGGTCTACCAGAGCGGAGCCTATGGCCGCAGCGCCAGCCCGGAGGGGTTCCTGGGGCACCCGGGGTGCGTGGAAGTGCTGGTGTGAATCCGGGTAGGCGGTCGATGGTCTGGCTTTACGGCGATGGGATAGCTGCCTCCACCAACCAGCGCCGGCTGGGGTAATCGATGGTCAGGACGCTGTGCATGAACGGCGCCATGCCCACCAGGCCGATCACGTGGACCGTGGGGCGGAAGGCCAGTGCGGGGCAATAGGTGGTGCGCCGGGCCACCGGACCGAAGTCGTCGATGCCGACCGTATCCACCGTCGGCGCCGACACGCATTCCAGCGAACGACTCCATGAGTTGACGATGAAACTCGTGATGTGCTGGCCTTGCAGCGCTGCCGACCCTGTGAGCTGGGTCCACCACCGAGCGTCCAACGCCCCGATCTCCGCAGACGCCGCGCCGGTGTCCAACATCCCGTAGCCTTTGCCAGCTCGTCGGGCGTCCAGCTCGATGAAGATGTGTCCCCCCTCATTGAGTCCGCCGTCCGCGGGCGGTGTGGCATAGAAGAAGCGTCGAGCGTTGGGGTGCCGGTCCAGCGTGGAACCTGTCTGCCAGGCCAGTCGCTGGCGTGGGATGTCCAGTGTCAGCGTGCCGTGCTCGAAGAAGGCGTTGCCCAGTGTGCCGACCGCGCTGCCCGGGGTGCATTCGTCAATGGCGCGCTGCGTTGCCAAGCCGACCTCGGCACGGGCTTCCAGTTCGCCCAGTCTCAGCCTCAGTGGCCGCCTGGGCCCGTCGTTGTCGGTTGCCGAATGCCAGATCAGCGCTGAATTGGCACCGGTGTCGAGCTGCATGTCGCAGGTGCGCTCGCCCAGCGTGACAGGCACGAGCAGGGCCAAAGGCGTTGGGGGCAGTCCGCCGAGGCTGCCGACGTGCCAGTGAAACGGCAGAAAGGCCGGCGGCTGCGTAGGTGCGTCAGCGCTGAGGCCAGCGGTCGCGATGAACGCGGCGAGCCCGACCAGCAGCCTCGGGGCCTTCACCGTCATCCAGCCCCGTCTTCCCACACGCCGTTGCGCAGGATCTGATGCGGCCTGAAGCCCGACTTGTAGGCCATCTTGGGGCTTTCCTCGATCCAGTAGCCCAGGTAGACGTGATGGAGCCTGAGTTCGCGTGCCTGCTGGATCTGCCACAGCACGCCGTAGGTGCCGTAGCTGGCCTCGATGTCGGGGTCGTAGAAGGTGTAGACCGCCGACAGGCCGTCGCTGAGGATGTCGAGGATGGACACCATGCGCAGCGGCGTGCTGCCGTCGGGCATGGTTTCGCGGAATTCGACGAGGCGGCTGTTGATGCGGCTTTGCAGCAGGAACTGGGTGTATTGGTCGACGCTGTCGTGGTCCATGCCGCCGCCGCTGTGTCGGCCGGCCTGGTAGCGCAGGTACAGCGCGTAGTGCTCGGGCGAGTAGCCCAGGCGCATGACCTTGGACTGCAGGTGGCGGTGCGCTTTCCAGGCGCGCTTTTGACTGCGCGTGGGCTGGAAGCGGTCGACCGGCAGGCGCAGCGCGACGCAGGCCCGGCATTGGTCGCAGTAGGGGCGGTAGGTGAACAGGCCGCTGCGTCGAAACCCGGCGGCGACCAGGTTGGAGTAGGCGTCGGCGTGGATCAGGTGGCTGGGCGTGGCGACCTGAGAGCGCGCCTGGCGGCCGGCCACGTAGCTGCAGGGATAGGCGGCCGTGGCATAGAACTGGATCTGCGCGAGGGGCAGTTCTTTGGGGTGGGTCACGTCGAGGTCAGAAGCCTGTGCCAGTGGTCCGGATGATAGGTCCACGGGCCCGGGGTGGCCGCGCCGGCATGCGCTGCCAGGTGGGCTTCGAACACGTTTCTGGCGACTTCGGCGCCGCCCAGCGAGGCCAGGTGGCGGGTGTTCTGCTGGCAGTCGATCCACGGGATGTCGAACTCGCGGCACAGGCAGACCAGCGCGCACAGGGCGATCTTGGAGGCGTCGGTGCGGCGCATGAACATGGATTCGCCGTAGAACATGCGGCCGAGGTTGACGCCGTACAGGCCGCCGACGAGTTCGCCATCCACCCAGGTCTCGACGCTGTGCATCGCCGGCCAGGCCACGTAGGCGGCCTGCAACTCGGGCACGATCCAGGTGCCGTCCTGCCCCTCGCGCGGCGTGCTGGCGCAGGCCCGCAGCACGGCGGCGCGGTCGTGGTCGATGCGGATCTCGCAGCCCGGCGTGGCCGCGAAGCGCTGCACGGTCTTGCGCAGCGAGCGCGACAGCTTGAAGTCGGCCGTCTTCAGCACCATGCGCGGATCGGGCGCCCACCACAGCGGCGGCTGGCCGGGGCCGTACCAGGGAAAGATGCCGCGCCGGTAGGCCGCTGCCAGCCGTTCGGGCGTCAGCGTGCCGCCGGCGGCGAGCAGGCCCGGGGCATCGGTGTCGGGGCCCAGCGCGCGGTGGCTGGGGGGGAATTCGAGGGAAGCGTCGTCCAGCCAGTCGATCATGGCGGCATGGTACGGTCGCCGCCATGATCACCGTCTACGGCATTCCGAACTGCGACACCGTCAAGAAGGCTCGCGCCTGGCTGGCGGAGAACGGCCAGCAGGTCAACTTCCACGATTTCAAGAAGCAGGGCGTTCCCGTGGAACTGCTGCCTGCCTGGCTCGCGGCCTTCGGGCGCGACAAGCTCATCAACCGGGCCGGCACCACCTGGCGCAAGCTCGACGAGGCGACCCGCGCGGCCGTGGTGGACGAGGCATCGGCCATCGCCTTGATGCTGGCCGAGCCCAGTGTCATCAAGCGCCCGGTGGTGCAGTGGCACGACGGGGCCTGGACGCTGGGTTTCAACGCCGAGGCGTTCGCAGCGAAGGCATCGAGTCTCTTGGGCCCGGGGCGCTGAACCACCTCGCGTGGTCTGCGGGTCAGCTGGTAAGCTGGCGGCATCCATCAAAACGGCCCCACCCCGGGGCCTTTTTTCATCATGTTCACAGGCATCGTCCAGGGCGTCGCCCGCGTCGAATCGATCGAGGCCCGCGAGGGGCTGCACACGCTGGCGTTGAAGCTGCCGGCCGGTTTCGACGGCGAGCTGGCCATCGGCGCCAGCGTGTCCTGTGACGGCGTGTGCCTCACGGTCACCGAGCGGCCCGCGCCGGATGTGGCGCTGTTCGACGTGATGGCGCAGACGCTGAAGCTGACGACGCTGGGCGGCCTGCAGGTCGGCTCTGGGCTCAATGTGGAGCGGGCGGCCAAGGATGGCGCCGAGATCGGTGGCCACCCGGTGTCGGGGCATGTCGATGTGTCGGCCAGCATCGCGGAGATCCGCAAGCCCGACAACAACCACGTCATCCGCTTCGCCGTGCCGGCGCCGTGGATGCGCTATGTCTTCCCCAAAGGCTACATCGGCGTCAACGGCTGCAGCCTGACGGTGGCCGAGTCGCAGCGCGCGCGCGACGGTTCGGGCTGGTTCGAGGTCTGGCTCATCCCCGAGACGCTGCGCATGACGACCTTCGCCGACAAGGTCGTGGGTGACGCCATCCATCTGGAGATCGACCGCAGCACGCAGGTCGTCGTGGACACCGTGCGCGATGCGCTCGACGAGAAGCTGGGGCCGCTGTTGCCCGTGCTGGAGGCGATCGCGCGGGAGCGCGGCATCGACCTGACCCAGTTGACGCTGGGTTGACGCGGGGTTGAAGCGTCAGCCTTCGCGCTGGCGCTCCAGCTCCGGCCCATGGCGCGCGATGACGCGGTTGAGCCTGTCGATGACCCACCTCCAGCGGCCGTCGTGGGCCGTCGCGAAATGCAGGGCCACCGAGGTCATCGGCTGTGGCACCAGCGCCAGGTCGAGCTCCTTCAGGCTGGCCAGCGCCGGATGCCTGATCGCCTGCGCGGCCTGAGCGGTTTCCAGGGTGAGCAGCGCCGCCACGCAACGTCGCGAGCCCACCATGCGCAGCGCGCCGCCGTCGTCGGCTGCCTCGCGAAAGAGCATGCGGCCCAGGCCTGCTGCCGTGAACAGATCGCCATAGGCCGACCCGCGCGCCCAGCACACCGGCTGGCCCGCCAGGTCGGCGTAGCGGCGGATCTCGTGCTGGCGTTCCTTGGGCACGACGGCCCAGGTGAAGTTGGACCAGACGGGTTGGCTGAAGAGCAGCACCCGTTCCCGCTCACGCGTGCGGGCGAGCCCGTACATGACGCCTTCGCCGGCGGCTGCCAGCTCCTGCGCGCGCAGCCACGGCGTGGGCTGGTAGTGCCAGCGCAGATCGGCCTTGCGGCCCACCCAGTCCAGCATCTGGGGCGTGCGGTCCGAGGGCGGGCCGGTGCCGATGTACAGGGGCACCGCCGGTGGGCTCGCGGCGAGCGCGGCCGGCGCCTGGGCCAGGCCCCAGGCCAGCAACCGGCGGCGGCTGGGTGAACCGAACAAGGGCATGGGCGGATTCTAGAGAGCGCCGGGCCGCGGTCTTGATACGTTCTTGATGCCGCCCGCCGCGATCTTGTCGGCGGTTTGACGGCGCGATTTCCAGAATGGCATCCATGTTTTTGGAGGTGTCATGGACATCGTTTATCTCGGTCTCGGCGCAGCCCTCGCGCTCGTGACCGGCCTCGCGGCCTGGGGCTGCGACAAGCTCAGCGGCCGCCGGGCCGCCCCAAGGCCGCTGATCCCCCTCGGGGGGCAGGCTGGCGCTCAGCCAGCCTTGGGGGCGAACAGTGCCACGAGGAGGAAGTCATGAACGGCTTCGAACTCGCCGCCACCGTTCTCGTCGTCGGGCTGGTGGGTTATCTGTTCTGGGCGCTGCTGTTCCCGGAGGATCTGTCATGAACAGTTCCGCCTGGATGCAACTCATCGCCTTCCTCGTCGTGCTGCTGGTGCTTGCCTGGCCGCTGGCGCGCTGGATCCATGCCGTCATGGAAGGCCGCATCGAGGGGCTGCGCCGCATCGAGGGCGGCCTGCTGCGGCTGGCCGGCGTCAATGCCGACGCCGAGCAGGGATGGCTGCGTTATGCCCTCGGTCTGTTGATCTTCAATGGCCTGGGCGTGCTGGCGGTCTACGCGCTGCAGCGGCTGCAGGCGCTGCTGCCCTTCAATCCCCAGGGGCTGGGTGCGGTGTCACCCGACTCGGCGTTCAACACTGCCATCAGCTTCGTCACCAACACGAACTGGCAGGGCTACGGCGGCGAGTCGACGATGAGCTATCTGACGCAGATGCTCGCGCTGACGGTACAGAACTTCCTGTCTGCGGCCACGGGCATCGCCGTCGTCGTCGCGCTGCTGCGCGGCTTCGCCCGTCACAGCTCGCGCGCCATCGGCAACATCTGGGCCGACCTGACCCGCGCCACATTGTGGGTGCTGCTGCCGCTGTCGCTGGTGTTCGCCATCGTGCTGGCCGGCATGGGCGTCGTGCAGACCTTCAAGCCCTACCAGGACGTGACCACCATCGAGGCGCAGACCTGGCAGGAGCCTAAGCTCGACGCCACCGGCCAGCCGCTCAAGGGCGCCGACGGCCAGCCCGTCATGGAAGACAAGACGGGCCAGACGCAGACCATCGCCGTCGGCCCGGTCGCGTCGCAGCTGGCCATCAAGATGCTGGGCACCAACGGCGGGGGCTTCTTCAACGCCAACTCGGCCCATCCGTTCGAGAACCCGACGGCCGCGACCAACGCACTGCAGATGCTGGCGATCTTCCTGATCCCGGCGGCGCTGTGTTTCGTCATGGGCCGCCAGGTGGGTGACATGCGCCAGGGCTGGGCCATCCTGGGCGCGATGACGGCGATGTTCGTCGTCGCCGTCGTCATCGCCACCGGTGCCGAGCAGGCCGGCAACCCGCGGCTGGCGGCGCTGGGCGTGGACGCCGCGCAGAGCGTGGCCCAGTCAGGCGGCAACATGGAAGGCAAGGACGTGCGCTTCGGCATCGAGGCCTCATCGCTGTTCGCCGTCATCACGACGGCCGCCAGCTGCGGCGCGGTCAACGCGATGCACGACAGCTTCACGCCGCTGGGTGGCCTGGTGCCCATGGTCATGATGCAGCTGGGCGAGGTGGTGTTCGGCGGCGTCGGCGCGGGCCTCTACGGCATGCTGGTGTTCGCCATCCTGGCCGTGTTCGTGGCCGGGCTGATGATCGGCCGCACGCCCGAGTACCTCGGCAAGAAGATCGAAGCGCATGAGATGAAGATGGTCTCGCTGGCCATCCTGCTCACGCCGCTGGCGGTGCTTGTCGGCACGGCCATCGCCGTGGCCACCGAGGGCGGCCACGCCGGCATCGCCGCCCCGGGCGCGCACGGTTTCAGCGAGGTGCTGTACGCGCTCTCGTCTGCCGGCAACAACAACGGCAGCGCCTTCGCCGGCCTCTCCGCCAACACGCCCTTCTACAACCTGCTGCTGGGCTTGGTCATGTGGATTGGCCGCTTCGGCGTCATCCTGCCCGTGCTCGCCATGGCTGGCTCCTTCGCGGGCAAGAAGCGCATCGCGGCAGGCGAGGGCACGCTGCCCACGCACGGCCCGCTGTTCGTCGCGCTACTGATCGGCGTGGTGCTGCTGGTCGGCCTTCTGAACTATGTGCCCGCCCTGGCTCTCGGCCCGGTCGTCGAGCACCTGATCCTGTGGAGCGCTCAATGACACGCGCTGGTTTCTCCCTCTTCGACCCGGCACTGGCCCGCCAGGCCCTGGTCGAGTCGTTCACCAAGCTGGACCCGCGCACTCAAGCGCGCAACCCGGTGATGTTCGTCGTCTACCTGGGCAGCCTGCTGACGACGGCCCTGTCCATGGCCCAACCCGACGGCTTCGTCATCTCGGTGACGGTGTGGCTGTGGTTCACCGTGCTGTTCGCCAACTTTGCCGAGGCGCTGGCCGAAGGCCGCAGCAAGGCGCAGGCCGCGTCGCTGCGCGGCCTGAAGAAGGAGACCTGGGCCAAGGTCGCCGACGACTGGAAGCCCGGCACCGCGCGTGACGGCCTGAAGTGGCATCCGCGCGAGGCCGGCACGCTGCGCAAGGGTGAGGTGGTGCTCATCGAAGCCGGCGACGTAGTGCCGGCTGACGCCGAAGTCATCGATGGCGTCGCCTCGGTGGACGAAAGCGCCATCACCGGTGAATCGGCGCCGGTCATCCGCGAGAGCGGTGGTGATTTCTCGGCGCTGACCGGCGGCACGCGCGTGCTGTCTGACTGGCTCATCGCCCGCGTGGCCGTCAACCCCGGCGAGACCTTCGTCGACCGCATGATCGCGATGGTGGAGGGCGCGCAGCGCAAGCGCACGCCCAACGAGATCGCGCTGACCATCCTGCTCGTCGCGCTGACGCTGGTGTTCCTGGGTGTCTGCGCCACGCTGCTGCCGTTCTCGCAGTTCAGCGTGGCCGTGGCCGGCGCGGGCACGCCGGTGAGCCTGGTCGTGCTCGTCGCGCTGCTGGTGTGCCTGATCCCGACGACCATCGCCGGCCTGCTGTCGGCCGTGGGCGTGGCGGGCATGAGCCGCATGCTGCAGGCCAACGTCATCGCCACCTCCGGTCGCGCCGTCGAGGCGGCCGGCGACGTGGACGTGCTGCTGCTCGACAAGACCGGCACCATCACGCTGGGCAACCGCCAGGCCGATGCGTTCTGGCCGCTGGACGGCGTCAGCGAGGCTCAGCTGGCCGACGCGGCGCGCCTGGCCTCGCTGGCCGACGAGACGCCCGAGGGCCGCAGCATCGTGGCACTCGCCGACCGCAAGTTCGGCGCCACCCCCGCGGTCGCCGAGCGTGGCGTGTTCGTGCCCTTCACGGCGCAGACGCGCATGAGCGGCGTGGACCTGGGGGCGCGCGTCATCCGCAAGGGCGCTGGCAGTGCCGTGCGTGCGCATGTCGAGGCCTTGCACGGCCGCTGGCCCGCCGGCGTGCAGGCCAGCGTCGATGAAGCCGCGCGCCGTGGCAGCACGCCGCTGGTGGTGGTGGATGGCACGCAGGTGCTGGGCGTCGTCGAGCTGAAGGACATCGTCAAGCCCGGCATCAAGGAGCGCTTCGCGCAACTGCGCCGCATGGGCATCAAGACCGTCATGGTCACCGGTGACAACCGCCTGACGGCCGCGGCCATCGCGGCCGAGGCCGGCGTCGATGACTTCCTGGCCGAAGCCACGCCCGAGGCCAAGCTGGCGCTGATCCGCGAGCACCAGAGCCAGGGCAGGCTCGTCGCGATGACCGGCGACGGCACCAACGACGCGCCGGCGCTGGCCCAGGCCGACGTCGCCGTCGCGATGAACACCGGTACGCAGGCTGCCAAGGAGGCCGGCAACATGGTGGACCTCGACAGCAACCCGACCAAGCTCATCGAGGTCGTCGAGACCGGCAAGCAGATGCTGATGACGCGCGGCTCGCTGACGACGTTCTCCATCGCCAACGACCTGGCCAAGTACTTCGCCGTGCTGCCGGCGGCGTTCGTGTCGACCTACCCGCAGCTGGCCGCGCTGAACGTCATGCGGCTGCAAAGCCCCAACTCGGCCATCCTCTCCGCCGTCATCTTCAACGCGTTGATCATCGTCGTGCTGATCCCGCTGGCGCTCAAGGGCGTGCGCTACCGCGCCATCGGCGCCGCCGCGCTGCTGCGCCGCAACCTGCTGGTCTACGGCCTGGGCGGCGTCATCGTCCCGTTCATCGGCATCAAGGCCATCGACCTCATCCTCGTCGCGCTGGGCCTGGCCTGAGCGCGCATCCAGACATTCCCATGAAGAAAACTCTCGCCGTTTCTGTTCTTGCCATCGCCGCCGCTGTTCCCGCCTTTGCGCAGGAAGCCAGCCCGTTGACCTTCAACGTCGGCGCCGTCAGCGACTACCGCTACCGCGGCATCTCCCAGACCCGCCTCAAGCCTGCGCTGCAAGGCGGTATCGACTACGCAGCCCCCAGCGGCTTCTACGCTGGCGCCTGGGGCTCCACCATCAAGTGGATCAAGGACGCCGGCGGCGACGCCGATGTCGAGATCGACGTCTACGGTGGCTACAAGGCCGAGGTCGCCAAGGGCCTGGTGCTGGACGTCGGCCTGCTGCAGTACGTTTACCCCAGCCACGAGCTGGGCATCAGCCCCGACACGCTGGAAGCCTACGCCGCCGTCAGCGTCGGCCCCGTCACGGCCAAGTATTCGCACAGCACGACCAACCTGTTCGGCATCGCCGACAGCAAGGGCTCGGGCTACTTCGACCTCGCGGCCAACGTCGACTTGGGCGACGGCATGACGCTGACCCCCCATGTCGGCCACCAGACGGTGAGGCGCAACGCCGCAGCCTCGTACACCGACTACTCGCTGACGCTGGCCAAGGACTTCTCCGGCCTGGTCGTCAGCGGCGCCGTCGTCGGCACCGATGCCGAGAAGGCCGCGTACACCAGCGCTGCCGGCGCCAAGTTCCTCGGCAAGACCGGCTTGGTGCTGGGCCTGAAGAAGACGTTCTGAACAGGAGTTTCGTCATGACCACCACGCTTGCAACCCCGGCCACCTCGACCGGCACGACCGACGTGCCGCTGTGGCGCCCCGCGCTGACGCTGTTCGTCGCGCTCAGCCTCGTCACGGGCCTGGCCTACCCGCTGGTCGTCACCGGCGTCGCGCAGACGGTGTTCCCGCGGCAGGCCAACGGCAGCCTCGTCGTGCATGACGGCAAGACCGTCGGCTCGGCGTTGATCGGCCAGCGCTTCGGCGACCCCGGCCACTTCTGGAGCCGCCCGTCCGCCACGGGGCCCATGCCCAACAACGCGGCCAACTCGGCCGGCTCCAACCTGGCGCCCACGGCGCCTGCGCTGGTCGACGCCGTGAAGGCCCGGGTCGAGGCGCTGCGTGCCGCTGACCCCGACAACAGCGCGCCCGTGCCCGTGGACCTGGTGACCACCTCAGCCAGCGGCCTGGACCCGCACATCAGCCGCGCCGCGGCCGATTACCAGGTCGCCCGGGTGGCCCGCGTGCGCGGCCTGCCGGTGGCCCAGGTGCAGGCGCTCGTGGCGCAGCACACCGAGGGCCGCTGGCTGGGCTTCGTCGGTGAGCCGCGTGTGAACGTGCTGCAGCTCAATCTCGCGCTCGAAGCCAGCCAGTGAGGTGCCGAGGTGGACTGGCTGTACGCGCTGCTCGCGTTGAGCACGATCGCGCTGCCGTTGGCGGCGGTGTGGTGGGTGTTGGGGTGGCAGCAAAGACGCCGCGCTCGTGCGAGGATCAACCGATGTTCCTCCCGCCCCACCTGACGCCCGCATGCTGATCAACAGTGCCGTTTACGACGATGGCCGCATGGTGGCCGAGCCCGCGCTGGACGCCGTGTCCGAGGCGCTGGAGGCCACGCAGACCGGTTTTGTCTGGATCGCGCTGCGCGACCCCACCGATGATGAGTTGTACCGGCTGCAGCACGAGCTGGCGCTGCCGCCCCTGGCCGTGGAAGACGCCCGCAAGGGCGAACAGCGGCCCAAGCTGGAGGAATACGGCGACATGCTGTTCGCCACCATGCATCTGCTGGAGCAGGGCCCCGAGGGCCTGGAGGTGGGCGAGGTGCACGTGTTTGTCGGCGCACGCTTCATCGTGTCGGTGCGGCTTCGCAGCGCGCAGGGGTTTCTGGGCGTGCGCGACCGTGCCGAGCGCGAGCCCGAACTGCTGCGGCAGGGGCCGGGCTTTGTGTTCTACGCGTTGATGGATGCCGTCGTGGACCGCTATTTCCCGCTCATCGACGCCATCGAGGCGGAGCTGGAGCAGCTGGAGGCCACCATGTTCCAGCCGCGCCCCGACCGGCAGGACGTGGTGCAGCGCCTGTTCGGCCTGAAGCAGCGCCTGGCCACGTTGCGCCACGCCGTGACGCCGGCGCTGGAGGTGGCGTCCAAGCTGCACGGTGGCCGCGTGCCGGCGGCCTGCAAGACGATGCAGGACTACTTCCGCGATGTGTATGACCACCTGGTGCGCATCCAGGCCAGCATCGATGCCGCACGTGAAACCATCATCGCCGCCACGCAGGTGAACCTGACGCTGGTCACCATCGACGAATCCCTCGTCACCAAGCGGCTGGCGGCCTGGGCGGCGATCTTCGCCGCGTCCACCGCGCTGGCCGGCATCTGGGGCATGAACTTCGAGGCCATGCCCGAGCTGAAGTGGGCCTATGGCTACCCGATGGCGCTGGGCGCGATCGTGCTCGTCAGCGGCGCGCTGTATTGGCGCTTCAAGCGCCTCAAGTGGTTGTGACCGACTCAAGACCCGATCCAGACGAACTGCTGGCCAAAGTCCAGCGCGACGAAGCGGCAGCCAAGCGTGGCCGGCTGAAGATCTTCTTCGGCGCCAATGCCGGCGTCGGCAAGACCTTCGCGATGCTGGCGGCCGCCCATGCGGCGCAGAGGCAGGGGCGCGGCCTGCGCGTCGGCGTGGTGGAGACGCACGGGCGGGCCGACACCGAGGCCATTGCCCGCGACCTGCCGCGCCTGCCACTGCGGGAGATCGCCCACCGCGGCCAGACGCTGCGCGAGTTCGACCTCGATGCGGCGCTGGCCTGGGGTGCGGCCGAGCCGGGCGGCGTGCTGCTGCTCGACGAGCTGGCGCACTCCAACGCGCCGGGCTCGCGGCATGCCAAGCGCTGGCAGGACGCGCAGGAGCTGCGCGAGGCCGGTGTGGAGGTGTGGGCGACGCTGAATGTGCAGCATCTGGAAAGCCTGAATGACGTCGTCGGGGGCATCACCGGCATCCGCGTCTGGGAGACGCTGCCCGACCAGGTGTTCGATGCGGCCGACGAGGTCGTCGTTGTCGATTTGCCGCCAGACGAGCTGCTGCAGCGGCTGAAGGAGGGCAAGGTCTACCTGCCCGCCCAGGCGGAGCGCGCCGCGCAGAACTTTTTCCGCAAGGGCAACCTGCTGGCGCTGCGCGAGCTGGCGCTGCGCCGCACGGCGGACCGCGTCGACGGCCAGATGCAGGCCTGGCGCCGCGAGCAGGGCGCTGGCGCGGTGTGGCCCAACCGCGAGTCGCTGCTGGCCTGTGTGGGCCCCGGCGGGCAGTGCGACAAGGTCGTGCGCAGCGCCGCGCGGCTGGCCCAGCAGCTGGGGCTGGAGTGGCATGCGGTGCATGTCGAGTCCGCCCAGTCGCTCGGTGATGCGGCGCGCCAGGGCGTGCAGCGCACGCTGGAGCTGGCCAAGAGCTTGGGCGCGCGCACGGCCGTGCTGTCGGCGCCCGAGGTGGCCGCAGCGCTGGTGGGTTATGCGCGCGAGCACAACCTGTCGCGCCTGGTCATCGGGCGGCGCGAGCGGGCCTGGCGCTGGCCAGGCCGGCCCTCGCTGGCCGAGTCGTTGAACCGCCTGGCCGACGACATGGACGTGCTGCAGGTCGCGCTGCCCATGGGGGCGCGTGAGCGCACGCCCCCCCCGCCGCGCGGTCTGCCGTCGCTGCGCGGCCATGCCGCCGCGCTCGTGGGTGTGGCGCTGACCAGCGCGCTCTCCTACGCGCTGCTGGGTTTCATGGCGCCCACCAATATCGCCATGCTCTTCCTGCTCAACGTGGTGGGCGTGGCGCTGCGCTTCGGCCGCGCGCCGGCGGCGATGGCCGCGCTGCTGGGCGTGGCGGCCTTTGACTTTTTCTTTGTCGAGCCGCGGCTGTCGTTCGCAGTGGGCGACGCGCAGTACATCGTCACCTTCGCCGTGCTGCTGCTGGTGGGCCTGGTCATCGGCCAGCTCGCCGCCGGCCTGCAGGCGCAGGCGCGGGCAGCGCGGGAGCGCGAGCGCCGCGTGCGCGGGCTGTATGCGATGTCGCGCGACCTGGGTGCGGCGCTGGTGCCGGAGCAGGTGGCGGAGATCGCGTCGCGCTTCCTGCAGGCGGAGTTCGGTGTGGCGTCGGCGGTGCTGGCGCCTCCGATAGGCGCCACGCCGGGCCGCGAGGTGCTGGCCGTGCTGCCCATGCAGGGCATGACCGGCGCGCAGCCGGACCTGGGTGTTGCGCAATGGGCCTTCGACCATGGCCAGGCGGCCGGGCAGGGCACCGACACGCTGCCCGCCAGCCCCTGCCTGATGCTGCCGCTGACCGCGCCGATGCGGCTGCGCGGCGTGCTGGCCGTGGAGGGCCGAGGGCGGCGCTGGTCGCCCGAGGAGCGCGAGCTGCTGGACACCTGTGCGGCGTTGCTGGCGATCTCGCTGGAGCGCATCCACTACATCGAGGTGGCGCAGCACAGCACGTTGCAGATGGAGTCGGAGCGGCTGCGCAACTCGCTGCTGACTGCGGTGTCGCATGACCTGCGCACGCCGCTGGCCGTGCTGGTGGGGCTGGCCGATGCGCTGAAGCTGACGCCGCTGAGCGATCAGCAGACCGACGTGGCGGACGCGATGCGCCGTTCGGCGCTGCGCATGAGCGCCCTGGTGGGCAACCTGCTGGACATGGCGCGGCTGCAGTCCGGCGCCGTGCAGCTGAACCGTCACTGGCTGCCGCTGCAGGAAGTGGTGGGCAGCGCGCTGGCGGGCATGGACGAGCTGCTGGCCGGCCGCGAGGTCAGCGTGGACCTGGCCGCAGACCTGCCGCTGGTGGAGCTGGACGCGGTGCTCATCGAGCGTGTGCTCGTCAACCTGTTGGAGAACGCCGTCAAGTACGGCGGCGGCGCCATCCGCATTGCCGCGCGCACGGCGGGGCGGCATGTGGAGATCGACGTGGCCGACAACGGCCCGGGCTTGCCCGTGGGCCGCGAGGAGAAGCTGTTCGACAAGTTCGAGCGCGGTGACCGCGAGAGCGCAACCCCCGGCGTCGGCCTGGGGCTGGCCATCTGCAAGGCCATCGTCGAGGCGCATGGTGGGCGTATCGGCGCCCACAATGCGGCGACCGGCGGCGCTTGCGTCCGCATCGAACTGCCGCTCGGTCAGCCCCCGAAGGAGAGAGCAGAGTGAGCGCCGCACGTGTGTTGATGATCGAGGACGAGCCGGAGATCCGGCGGTTCGTGCGCATGGCGCTGGAGAGCGAGGGCCTGGAGGTGTTCGAGGCGGCGACGTTGCAGCGCGGCCTCATCGACGCGGCCACGCGTCGGCCCGAGCTGGTGGTGCTGGACCTGGGCCTGCCCGACGGTGATGGGCTGGACTTCATCCGCGAGTTCCGCGGCTGGTCGCAGGCGCCGGTGCTGGTGCTGTCGGCCCGCGAGGGCGAGGAGCGCAAGGTGCAGGCGCTGGACGCCGGTGCCGACGACTATCTCGTCAAGCCCTTCGGTGTGGCCGAGCTGCTGGCTCGCGTGCGGGTGCAACTGCGCCGCCGGGGCGGCCAGGAGGCCGATCCCGTGCTGCGCTTCGGCGACATCGCCATGGACCGGGCGCTGCGCACGGTGAAGCGTGGTGACGAGGAGCTGCACCTCACGCCCATCGAATACCGGCTGCTGCAGGAGCTGGCCACCCAGCCCGGCCGCGTGCTGACGCACCAGCACCTGCTCAAGGCTGTCTGGGGGCCGGGTCATGCCGAGGACGTGCACTACGTGCGCGTGCACATGGCCAACCTGCGCAAGAAGCTGGAGGCGGATGCGAATCGGCCGCAGTGGCTGGTCACGGAAGCCGGCGTCGGCTATCGGCTCAAGACCTGACGCTTCAGACGGTGCCGGCCACGATGAACGGCGGGCGCGGCAGCGAAGCGCCCCAGCGGCGGTAGGCCTCGCGTGCATGGCGTTGCAGCTGCTGCGCGCGCTGCGGCAGGTCGCGCAGCAGCTCCTGCCAGCCTTGCACGGCCGGGCCGGGGTGTCTTTCGATTTCGGCGCGACCGCTCTCGCACCAGCGGCGCACGCCGTCCTCGGTGATCTCCATGTGGCACTGGAAACCCAGGTGCGGCCCGAGCCGGAAGCCCTTGTTCAGGCAATGCGTGCCGTACATGGTGCGGCGCGCCCCGGGCGGCAGCGCGAAGGTGTCGTAGTGCCAGTTGAAGACCTGCAGCTCCGTCGCGCCCAGGAACAGCTCGCGGGCATCGGGCGTGACCCAGACGCGGCTCCAGCCGATGTTGGGCCAGGCGTTGCGGCACACGCGGCCGCCCGCGGCCACGGCCAGCTGCTGGGCGCCGAAGCAGTGGCCCAGCACGGGCACGTCGTGCGCCAGCGCGTCGGCCAGCAGCCTGCGTTCGGCGTCTATCCACGACAGACGGTCGTGCACGCTGTGGTCGCTGCCCAGCACGACCAGACCGGCGAAGTCGCGGGCGTTGAGCGGCACGGCATCGCCCTGGTCGGGCCGCAGCACGCGCGTGCGCCATCCTTGCGCTTGAAGGCATTGCGCCAGGAAGTCGGGGCCCTGATGCGCTTCGTGTTGCAGGATGGCGATGGATCTCATGAGGGTCGGTCCGGGGCCGTTGCCCGGCGGTGTGGCGATGCCGCCAATCTAGGTTGCGGGCCATCAAGGGCGCGTCAAGAATCGCGGCCGGCGCCGCAAGAGTGCGTCAATGCCACACTGGCGCGATGAACCCGGATGATCTTTTGAAGCTCGTCACCACCGAGATGCCCTTTGGCAAGCACCAGGGCACGCTGCTGGCCGACCTGCCTGGCAACTACCTGGGCTGGTTCGCACGGGAGGGCTTTCCCAAGGGGCAGATCGGTCGCCTGCTGGCGTTGATGTACGAGCTGGACCACAACGACTTGCGCGGGCTGCTGCAGCCGCTGCGGCGATGAGGCGGCGGCTCGCGTTGCTGTTGCTGCTCGCCAGCCTTGGTTGCCGGGCAGCGGGCAACGACGGGTTCACCGTCGTGCGCGTGGACGCCGTGAAGCTGCGCCTGTTCTGGCAGGACGAGCATGGTCAGCCGCTGCGCCGCCTGGACCGGCTGGCGAGCTGGCTGTCGTCGCAGGGCCGCACGCTGAGCTTCGGCATGAATGCGGGCATGTACCACGCCGACGGCCGGCCCGTCGGGCTGCTGGTCGTGGAGGGGCGGGAGCTGTCGCCGCTGAACCTGGACGACGGGCAGGGCAACTTCTTCGTGAAGCCCAACGGCGTGTTCCTCGTCGATGCCCGCGGGGCGCGGGTCATCGACGCCGCTGACTACCCGGCGCAGCGCACCGGGGTGCGCCTGGCCACGCAGTCCGGCCCGTTGCTGCTCAAGGGCGGCGTCATCCACGCGGCGCTGCGGCCGACCTCGGCGTCGCGCTATGTGCGCAACGGCGTTTGCGCGTCGGGTGGCGAGGCGGTCTTCGTGATCAGCGAGCGGCCGGTCACGCTGCATGAGTTCGCCAGCTACCTGCGCGACGGGCTGGGCTGCCGTGACGCGCTCTACCTCGATGGCGCGGTGTCCAGCCTCTACGCGCCCGCGCTGGGGCGGCGCGATCGCTGGCACGACCTGGGGCCGCTGATCGCGGCCGTGGACTGACGTGATGCTCGGCGCTGGCGAATGTCACAAACGGCGGGGCTGCCTCGTCTGCCCGGGATGACACCCCACATGCCCTCGATGACCGACCCCCACGCCGCCAACGCCCGCGCCCACCGTTTCAGCCAGACGCATGCCGCCGGCCTGCGCGCGTTGGCCTACCGCATGTTGGGTTCGCGCGCCGAGGCCGAGGACATCGTGCAGGAGGCCTGGCTGCGCTGGGCCGGGGTGGACGAGGCGGGTGTCGATCACCAGGGCGCCTTCCTGTCGCGGCTGGTGACCAATCTGTGCCTGGACAAGCTGCGCTCCGCCGCGCACCAGCGCGAGCAGTACGTAGGCGTGTGGCTGCCCGAGCCCATGCTGGACGACGAGGCCATGCTCGGCTGGGCGCCCGGCCCCGAGACGCAGGCCGAGTTCGCGCAAGACGTGTCCATCGCCTTCATGCTGGCGCTGGAGCGGCTCTCGCCGTTGGAGCGTGCGGCGTTTCTGCTGCACGACGTCTTCGACCTCGACTACGACGAGATCGCGCGTCACCTGGACCGGGGCGAAGCGGCCTGCCGGCAGCTCATCAGCCGCGCCCGCAAGCACGTCAAGGCCGACTACGCGCGCCGCGAGGTGGCAAAGGACGAGGCCGAGCGGCTGGTGGGTGCCTTCATGGACGCCGTGCGCCGCCGCGACGTGACGGGCCTGGCCGCGTTGCTGGCGGAGGACGCCGTGCTGATGGCCGACGGCGGCGGCAAGGTCAGCGCCGTGCCGCGCCCCCTGCACGGCGGCGCCCTCATCGCGCGCACCTTCATCGGCTTCGCGCAGATGCCCAGCAGCGCCGCCTGGCGCCTGGTGCCGGCCACGGTGAACGGCCTGCCCGGTGTGCTCATCGTCGATGGCGAAGCCGGCGGCCACTTGGTGCAAACCGTGGCGCTGGCGCCCGCCGCTGCGGCGGGCCGGCTGGGCGCGCTCTACATCCAGCGCAACCCGGACAAACTGGCCGCCATCGCGTCACAAGTCGCAGGGCTCTCCCGTCTTGTTGCTGAGGCCGGCGTGTCCGCCGGCCCGCAACCAGGACCACCGACATGAGCCCGCATTCCGCCCGCCTCGACTACACCCGCCTCAGCGCCGAGCTGTTCAAGAAGTACCTCGACTTCAGCATGGCCTTCAAGATGGACGAGGCGCTGGCCGTGCTCGTCGACATCCGTGCGTCGCAGCTCAACGCCTGCGCGTTCTGTCTGGACATGCACATCAAGCAGGCCCGGCTGCGCGGCGAGCGCGAGCTGCGGCTTCACCACGTGGCCATCTGGCGGGAGTCGCCGCTGTTCGAACCCAAGGAACGCGCCGCGCTGGCCTGGGCGGAGGCGTTGACGCGGCTGGCGCCGGAAGGCATCACCGACGCCGCCTATGCCGCGGCGCGCGAGCAGTTCTCCGAGGCCGAGCTGTCCGACCTGACCTGGCGCGTGGCCGCCATCAACGGCTGGAACCGCCTGAACGTCGCCTTCCGCCAGGCGCCGGGGTCCAAGGATCAGATGTTCGGGCTCGACAAGGCCGGCTTGAACTGAGCTTGTTGCGCGACGTCGCATCGGGCTGGCCGCCGTCCGGTCGACGTGGAGGGGGCGGGTCTGCCACCGCTGGTGTGCCAGCGTTGTCGGCCCGCCGTCGTCTTTTTCACTATTTCTCGGCTTTGGCTGCGGACGTCCGCTGTATACAGTCTTGAACATCGAGAGATTGCTATTGGCATGCAGGCTCGGTGAGGCGTCGTGAACGGCGTTCGCCGCCGGGCATCCGGGGAAGCGTCGACGGGCAGATGGCCCGCGACCACATGCGGGTCCCACGTTGTGGGCCTTTCCATCCACCAGACGTCGTGATGGGCAGTCGGGCTGCTTGGGTTGCGTCGTCCTACGCCGGCATTCATCGTGGAACACAACACCCTCCTTGCTCCCGCCGTCGACCTCGCTCCCGAGCGAGCAGCGGATGTGGCGGATCTCATCGTCCTGGCGCTGGAGGCGTTAGGCGTGGACTATGTCTTCGGCGTGCCGGGCGGTGCCATCGAGCCGCTCTACAACGCCTTGGCGCGCAGCGGGCGCCGCGGCGGCCCGAAGGCCGTGGTGGCGCGCAACGAGCAGGGCGCCGCGTACATGGCCGATGGCTACGCGCGCGAGACCGGCAAGCTCGGCGTGTGCATCGCGACGTCGGGGCCGGGCGCCACGAATCTCATCACGGGCGTGGCTTGCGCGCACGACAACGGCGTGCCGCTGCTCGTCATCACCGGCCAGCCGCAGATCAGGAACTTCGGCCGGGGCGCCTTGCAGGAATCCAGCTGCACCGGGATCGACACGATGGCGATGTTCAGCGCCTGCACGCGCTACAACTCGCTGGTCTCGCACGCGGAGCAACTGCCGACCAAGCTGTTCAACGCCATCATGCAGGCGCGCCATGCGCCGGGCGGGCCCAGCCACCTGTCGATTCCGGTGGACATCCTGCGCCAGCCCTTGCCCGACGACCTGGAAATGCCGGACTTCACCGGCCTGCTGCGCAGCGTGCCGGCCTTGGTGGACCTGCCGGCCGTGCAGCAGCTCGCCACGCTGCTGCGCTCGGCGCGCCGGCCGGTCTGGGTGATCGGCGAAGGCTGTGGCGAGGCCATCAGCGAGCTCATGCAGATCGTGCAATGGGGCGACGGGCATTTCATCGCCACGCCGGACGGCAAGGGTCTCATCAACCCGCGGCACCTGCGCTTTCGTGGTGTGTTTGGCTTTGGCGGCCACGCCTGCGCGGCAGAGCTGCTGGCCGGCGAGCCTGACCTCATCGTGGCGCTCGGCACGAGTTTTGGCGAGCTCAACAGCGGTGGCTGGTCCAAGTCGCTGTTGAACAGCCGCCTCGTGCACGTGGACGACAGCGACGAGCGGCTGATGCGAACGCCGACGGCCAAACTGCATGTACGAGGGCACATCAAGACGATCTGCGAGCAACTCCTGGCCTTGCTGGCGCCGCCTGATGCGGCGCCCGCGGGGCAGTTGCTGCCGTTCCAGCACCCGCAGGCGTCGCGCAAGACACTGGAGTCCATGGTCGACAAGCCCGAGATGCTGAACCAGGACAGCGGCCCGGTGAAGCCGCAGCGGTTGCTGGCTGCGCTCGGCGACCGCTGCACGCCCCGCACGCGCTTCGTCGCCGATGCGGGCAGCAGTGCGGTCTGGGCCGTGCACTACCTGGCCCCGTGCGATCAGCGGGGCGGCCGCGCGCCGGGTGGCGCGGATGCGGCGATGGCGGGCAATCGTCGCCGTCGCGCGGCCTGCTGGTTGCGGGTGACGATGAACTTCGCGCCGATGGGCTGGGCCATCGGCTCGGCCGTGGGGATCGCGGCGGCCAATCGCCGCTGTCCGGTCGTGTGCCTGACCGGCGACGGCAGCTACCTGATGAACGGCCAGGAGATCACGGTCGCGGCGGAGCTGGGGCTGACCGTGCTGTACGTGGTGCTGAACGACAGCGCGCTGGGCATGGTCAAGCATGGCCAGCGCCTGGCCGGGGCCGAGCCCATCGGCTTCGAGCTGCCGAAGGTGGACTACGCCGCGATGGCCGTCGCCATGGGCATCCCGGGTCATGTCATCCACACGCCGCAGGACCTCGACGCGCTGGACTTCGACGCGCTGCAGTCGCGCAGCGGACCGACGTTGCTGGATGTGCGCATCGACGGCGAGGAGGTGCCGCCGATGAACCTGCGCATGAAGACGCTGGGTTCGGCGCGATGACCTCGTTGCAGACACGCATCTGGCACGAGGTGCCGGAGCCGGGCGATCCGTTCGCCGTGCGGGTAGCGCGCTGCCACGGTTACGACGTCTTTGGCGACATGCTGGGGCACTGCCGCTGGGTGGAGCTGCTGTTCTTGCTCTTCCGCGGCGAAGCGCCATCCAGCGGGCAGGCTGCGCTGCTCGAAGACCTGGCCGTGGCGCTGGCCAACCCGGGGCCGCGCGACCCGGCGGTTCATGCGGCGATGGCCAGCGCCACCGGCGGCGCGACGGCGGCCGCCGCGCTGATGGCGGCGCTGGCCGTGGGCGCCGGGCGGCAGGGTGGCGCGCGTGACGTCTTCGATGCCTTGACCGGCTGGGAGCGGTGCGGCCTTGACGTGCCCGCCTGGCAGGCCTGGATGCGATCGGCGGGCGAGCCGGCGCTGTCCATCTGGCCGGCGGCAGAGCGCCCCGCAGGGTTCGACGGCCAGGCGGTGCAAACGTCGGGCATCGTGCTGCGGACGCTGTCCGGGCTGTGCGTGCATGCACCGGCCGAGCGCCTGCGCTGGCTGGCCGCCCACCGCGGCGCGCTCGAAGCCGCAGCCGGCCGGCCGCTGGCCATGACGGGCGTGGCCGCTGCCGTGCTGGCCGACCTGGGCTTCGACGCGGAACAAGGCGAGATGCTGCATCTGCTGTTGCGCCTGCCCGGCGCGGCCGCCCATGCGCTGGAGCAGCGCGCGCTGGGCTACAAGCGCTTCCCGTTCCCGGCGGTGCAGCTCGAAGACGATCCGGGTCAGGCCGTGGGGGCCTCATGACGGACGTGTTGCACACGCGTGTGGGCGCGTGCTGGCCGGGCACGCGGGCGGTCTTTCGCGGCCATGACCTGCACCGCGACCTGGCCGACGTGGGCTGGATGGACCTCTACGTGTTCGGCATCACCGGGCGGCGCATGGCGCCGGCTGCGCTGCGGGTGCTGGAGGGCATCTGGACGCTGACCAGCTATCCGGACACGCGGCTGTGGAACAACCGTGTGGCCGCGCTGGCGGCGAATGCACGAAGCGCGTCGGTGCTCGGGCTGTCGGCCGGCATCGCGGCCACGGAGGCGGGGGTTTTTGGCGGTGGTCCGGGCCTGCAGGCCATCGACTTCTTCCTGCGGGCCGGCGAGCTGAACCGGCAGGGCCTGTCGGCCGAGACCATCGTCGAGCGCGAGCTGCAGACGCGGCGCATCCTGGGCTATGGGCGGCCGCTGAACTCCACCGATGAGCGCTTGCATCCATTGATGCGCTTGGTCGAGCGCGAAGGGCTGAACCAGGGCTTGCATTACCGGCTGGCGTTCGACGTCGAACAAGCCATGCTGCGCCGCAAACCCTTCCTGAAGATGAACTTTGCGGCGCTGACGGCGGCACTGGCGGCGGACCTCGGATTCACGGCCAGGCAATACCAGCTCTACAACATCCTGAAGACACTGGCCGGCATGCCACCCTGCATCCTGGAGGCCGCCGAGAAAGCCGAGGGCAGCCTGATGTCCAGGTCTTGTGTCGAGGTCATTTATGACGGAGTTGGTCCGCGCAATTGGGGAGATCGAGCCGGAAATGATGGGGTGCCCCAAGGATAATCAGGGCCTCGACGTCACCTCGACAGGTGAGCCATGTCACATGGTTGCGCAGGTGTTGCTGGTCTGGTCGCAGCCTGCGTGCTGGCATCGGCGTCAGTGCGTGCGCAGTCTGACGAGGAAGAGCTGGCGCAGGCCTATGGGGATCAGCGCTCGGTGAGCATCGCTGCCGGTAGCCGGCAGCCGCTGCGGCAGGCACCGGCGGTGGCCAGCGTCGTCACGGCCGAGATGATCCGCACGATGGGCGCCACCGATCTCGACGATGTGTTGCGGTCCATCGCGGGCCTGCACATCGCGCGGTCGGCCAACCAGTATTCACCGCAGTACGTCTTTCGCGGCATCTTCAGCCAGCTCACACCGCAGGTGCTGCTGCTGCAGAACGGTGTGCCCATGACGACGTCGTTCGCGGGCAACAAGGGCAATGTGTGGGCCGGCTACCCGGTCGAGCACATCGAGCGCATCGAGGTCATCCGTGGTCCGGGCTCGGCGCTCTACGGCGCGGATGCCTTCGCCGGGGTCATCAACATCCTGACCAAATCCGCGGCGGACACGCCTGGCACCCAGGTGGGTGTTCGGGCAGGCTCGTTCGACACGCGAGACGTGTGGGTGCAGCATGGCGGCAAGCTCGGTGGACTGGATGTGTCGGCCTATCTGCGGGTGGGCAGCACGGCTGGCGCCGACAGCGTGATCGAGAAAGACGCCGCACAGGCCGCCGCCACGCGTGCGCCGGGGCCGATCAACACGAGCCATGACGCCGTAGATGGCAACCTGGAGCTGGCGCGGGGCGCCTGGCGCGGCCATCTGGGCTACAAGTTGCGCAGCAATGTGGGCAGCGGGGCGGGCGTGTCCTCTGCGCTGGACCCGGTGGGCCGGGGCCGCAGCGAGCGGCTGCACGCCGATGTGTCCTGGACGGCGCCGCGTGTCGTCTCGGGCTGGGGCGGCGGCCTGCAGGCCAGCCTGCTGCGCTACAGCGAGACCACCAGCACGCCCTATGCGCTGCTGCCGGCGGGCACGGTGGTGGGCGCCGGCAATGTGTTCACGGATGGCCTGCTGGGCGCCCCTGGCAAATGGGATCGGCAGTTCCGGCTGTCCGCCTACGTCACCTACACGGGCTTCAGCGGGCACAGCCTGCGCGTCGGCCTGGGGCATGACGACCTGAATCTGTATCGCACCACCGAATCCAAGAACTTCCTGCCGGACTTCACGCGCATTGGCACGGGCAGCGCGGCCGACCTGACGGACTTCTCTGAAACGACGCTGAAGTACATGCTGCCTCAGCGGCGGCGCGTGGACCATGTCTACATCCAGGACGAGTGGCGCTTTCTGCCGGATTGGGCGCTGACGGCCGGCGTGCGCCGCGACGAGTACTCCGATTTCGGCAGCACCACCAACCCGCGGTTCGCGCTGGTGTGGAGCGCGGCCTACGATCTCACCGTCAAGCTTCTCTATGGCGAGGCGTTCCGTGCGCCGTCGTTCAACGAGCAGTACGGGATCAACAACCCCGTGCAGGGCGGCAATCCTGACGTGCAGCCAGAGACCATCCGGACCACCGAGGTGGCGCTGGGCTGGGTGCCGTCCAGGGAGCTTCAGTTCAGCCTGAGCCTCTTTCGCTACCAGATGCGCGACATCATCCGTGCCGTGGCGAACAACGCTCCTCCGCCCGCCAACCTGATCCAGAACCGCGGTGGCCAGGATGGGCATGGCGCCGAGCTGGAGTTCGCCTGGGACGCGATGCGTGGCTTGCGCCTGTCCGGCAACCTCGCGCTGCAGCGCTCGATGGACGATCGAACGGGTACGGACGCCGGCTATGCGCCGCATCGTCGGGCCTATCTGCAGGCCGACTGGGCCATGGTTCGAGGTGTCAGTGTGAGCGCTCAGCTCAACGACGTCGCAGGGCGATTGCGCCCGGTCATCGATTCGCGCCCACCGATCAGGGACTACACGACGCTCGACCTTGCGGCTCGCGCACGACTGGGCGGCACAGACCTGGAACTGACGTTGATGCTGCGCAACGTCTTCGGCGCCGACGCCCGGGAGCCCAGCCTTGCGCGAAGCGGGATCGTCAACGACTTGCCGGTCGCGCCACGTGCTGCCTTCGTGCAGTTGCAGTATCGCCACTGAGCAGTCACCGTCCGAAATGATGTTTAGCTTTGCATAATCCTTCTCATCTGTCTTGGCCCTGCTTTGCAGGCACATCGGCTTGACCGCTACCGGCCGTTCTTCCTCCGCAGCCCGCCGCGGCCTGATGCGCCAGGTGGTGGGTGGCGTCGTGGTGTTGACCTTCGGGCGCGCCGTGGCCAATCCAGGTCATCTGCTCGCCGTGGTCTATCCCGAACTCGCAGACCCGTTCCGGCAGGTCTTTGCTTCCATCCTCGACGGCATCGAGGACCGTCAGGGTGGCCCCGTCCCGCGATTCGCCGTCCCGGGCAATGCCAGCCCGGCGCAGATTGCGGACGACATCCGCAGGCGCGACCCGCAGGTGCTCATCGGGCTCGGCCGCAGCGGCATGCGGGTGGCCAGTGCCATGGCCGGCGAGATGGCGGTGCTGGTGGGGTGCGTCGTCTCGGTGCAGGAAGCCGAGGCGCGCGCCTTCCCTGTCCACACGCTGGCGCCCGATCCGGCGCTGATGCTCGGGCGGCTGCGTCGTCTACGGCCCGGCGTGCGACGCGTGCATCTGGTCTACGACCCCCAGGTGAACACCTGGCTCGTGAGATTGGCGCGTGAGGCCGCCAGGGCCGAGGGCCTCGAACTCCTTGCGCAGGAGGCGGGCGACACGGTCGACGCGCTGCGCATCTACACACAGGTGATGTCCGGCGCCGATGCAGTGCGCGATGCGTTGTGGTTGCCGCAAGACCCCACCACGGTCGACGAGAACGCGGTGCTCTCTCTCGTGCTCCGGGAGGGCTGGAACCGCAACGTCGCCGTCTTCTCCAGCCACCTGGCCCATGTCAAGCGCGGCGCTCTGTTCGCGCTTTACCCGGACAACCGCGAACTGGGGCGCTCGCTGGCGCTTGCCGCCCAGCGCCTGGTGGGGGTGCCGCGTGCGGCGCCCGCCGGTGTGCAGCCGTTGCGCCAGGCCTTGGCCGCCATCAACGTCCGGACTGCAGCGCATCTGGGGGTTGACGTCGCTGCGGTCCAACCCAGTTTCGATCTGGTCTATCCGACCACCTGAGATGTCGCGCCCGTCCCTTGACAACCCGGTCACGGTCAGCCTCCTGCCCGAGGATCTTGAGCCTGCGCCTGCGGTGACACTGCCCCGCTCCTGGCCGCTGCGGGTGTGTGCCCGCTGGTTGCGCGAGGCGTCGTTCCGCAGTCATCTCAGTCTCGTGGTGGCGCTCGGCACGCTGCTGCTGGCGGTGTTGATGGCCGCCGTCAACGCCTGGCAGGGCGGGCGCCAGGTGCGGGCCATGCTGCTGGACCAGGGCGGGCGTGTGGCGGCGAATCTGGCGTCCAACAGTTCGTTGGCCCTGATCTATGCGTCGGCCGGCAACGCCGAAGAGGCTGTTCGCGCGGCGCTTGCATTCCCGGATGTCATCGGCATTGAAATTCGCGATGCGACCGGCCAGTTGCTGCTGGGGCTCGGTGTCGTGCGTGATGCTCGTTCGTTGGTGCCGCCCAGGACGGCGGTCGACGGCCAGCCCTGGCTGGATGAAGAGACGCAGGAAAGCTGGTCCTTCGCGGCGCCGGTCTGGACGCGACCCGAGGTATCGCCCTTCGACGTCACGCTGCGGCCCGCTCAATTGCTGGGCCATGTGCGCATCACGCAAAGCAAGGCGACATTGCAACGAACGCAGGCGTCGCTCTTCATCGCCAACTTCAGCACGGCCTTACTGATGTCCGGCCTGTTCCTGGTTGTCGTCCGTTTCCTGGCCTTGCGCCTGACACGGCCGCTGTCGGCGTTGGCCATGGCGATGAAGAAGGTCGAGCGGGGCGACAGCAGCGCGCGTGCGCCGGTGGACGGGCCGCGTGATATCGCGGGCATGGCGCACACCTTCAACCGCATGATCGCCGCGCTGCAGGAGCGGGAGGCCGAGTTGGCTGCGCACCGCGACCACCTGGAGGAGCTGGTGCGGGCCCGGACGCAGGAACTCAGCGAGGCCAAGGAGCGCGCGGAGGTGGCCAGCCGCGCCAAGAGCCAGTTCCTGGCGCGCATGAGCCATGAACTGCGCACCCCGCTGAACGCTGTCCTCGGCTACGCGCAGATCCTCAAGCTGGACAACAGCCTCACGGCCAAGCAGCGCGCCGGCCTGGACATCATCCATGGCAGCGGCCAGCATCTGCTGACGCTGATCGTGGACATCCTCGATCTCTCCGCCATCGAGGCGGGCAAGGCGGAGCTGCGACTCGCGCCCGTGGACCTGACCGTGCGTCTGCACGCACTGGCCGATATCGTTCGCGTGATGGCCGTGGCCAAGCAGATCGGCCTGGAATTGCAACTGGACCCCGCGCTGCCGGCCCGCGTGCTGGCGGACGACAAGCGGCTGAGCCAGATCCTGTTGAATCTGCTGGGCAATGCCGTGAAGTTCACGCATGTGGGAGGCGTGACGCTGCGCGCCAGCCTGCTGACTTCCGTCGACGGGCTGGCCGGCCACGCGCTGCTGCGCTTCGAGGTGCTGGACACCGGCGTCGGCATCGACGAGAGCCAGGTCGAGCGGTTGTTCGAGCCCTTCGAGCAGGCCGGCACTGCCGAGCAGCGCGTGGGGGGCACGGGCCTCGGGCTGGCCATCAGCCGGCAACTCGTGCGGCTGATGGGCGGCGAGATCCGGCTGGAAAGCCGGTTGGGCGAGGGCAGCCGCTTCTGGTTCGACGTCAGCGTGCCGCTGGCCTGAAGGCTCCGGCGCGGGCTGCGTTGCCGGTCAGGCCAGGGCCGTCATGCGTTCAACCAGCACGCAACGCACCCATTTCCGAGTGGTGATTTGTGCGGTCTGGTGGCGCAGAAATTCCTCGGCCTCGGAATTTGCCCCTTCGAACTCGAAGCCGCACAGCTGCACGATCTTGCTCAACGGCCGACTCCAGACGCGGCGCACCGAGGCGGTGAAGAGCGGCACCCCGGCATCCTCGCCCAGCAGCAGTCGCAGCTCGTAGTGATCCGCGTCGAGCGCCGGCTCGGCAGCGGCGAGCAGCTGCAGCCCATCTTCGCTGAGGTTGACGACCACGCCACCACGCGCCTCGCTCAGGCTGTCGGGCTTGATGACCCAGACCGGAAGTTGCTCGTGTTCCGCCGGTACCAGGAAAAACTCGACCCGTGGGGAGCGTCGTTGGTCAGTTAGGGACATGATGTACTCCTTTCAGGTTTCACGCGGATGTGCAAACACCACGGAGTGGGCCTGCGGGACATGACTTTGTAGTGAACGGGATGGTTAGGATTCCGCCCTTGGGGGATCGGGACGAAAGATCATGAGTTCATGATGCGTTTTAAAGGCATTTGGGATCGATGGCGAAGGACATTTGAACTCTACGATGACAGCGATGTCGAGTCCTCCCAGATCCGCGCCGAGCACATGCGGCAGCTGGTGCGTCAGACGCCCCTGGTGATGAGTTCCAACCTGATCGGCGGGATGCTGATCTGGTTGTCGATGAGTGAGGTCGCCGGAGCGTTGGGCTTGTTGTGGTTGGCGGCTTTGTTGATGTTGGTGGGTGTCAGTCTGTTCCGTTGGTGGAATGGTCGCGGCCGCCAGCCAGCGGCCGTGTCGGCACGCGCCTTTCGTCTCGCCACATGGCACGCGGCCTCGCTGGGGCTGTGCTGGGGGCTGGCTGCCGCCTGGTGGTTCCCGATGGCGCCGCCCATGGGGCAGTTGCTCATCACGGCGTTGGTGGCCGGATTTCTTGCTGCCGGGGCGTTTGCACTGGCCATGCTGCCCTGGGCCAGCCTGGCCCACACCTGGCTGCTCACGGTCGGGGCGCTGGTGGCGCTTTGGCGCGCGGGCGACGGCCCGCTGCTGGCGTTGCTGCTGATCGGCAATGCCGTCGCGGTGTCGCTGGCGGCGATGGCGCTGTCACGCCAGGCCACGGCGCTGCGGCGCGGGCGCTTGCGGCAGGCGCACGAACAGCAGGTCGCAGCACTGCTGCTGCGGGATTTCGAGGAGAACTCCAGCGATGCGCTCTGGGAAACCGATGCCCATGGGGCGCTGGTGTACCGCTCACCACGGCTGGCCGCGTTGCTGGGCGTGGCGGAGAAGGAACTGGGCGACGTGCGGTTGCCGCGCTGGTTCGCGGCCCGGGCCCAGCAGTCGGGCGCGTTGCTGGCGGCCTGGGCGCTCGGACAGCCTTTCCAGGACCTCAAGCTGCAGTTGGGCCGTGGCGAGGCCGCACGTTGGTGGGCCATCAGTGCCAAGCCCATCCTGGTGGAAGATTTGCCGACCGGGGGGTGGCGAGGCGTCATCGCCGACATCACGGAGGCGCAGCGCTTCGAGAACCAGTTGCGCATGCAGGCCGAGCAGGACAGCCTGACGGGGCTGGCCAACCGCCGTGCGCTGATGAACGCGGCGCAGGCGGCGATGTCGCTGGGCCGGCCGGGGTGGCTGTTGTCCATCGACCTCGACCATTTCAAGGCGATCAACGACGGGTCGGGCCATTCCACGGGCGACGAGGTGCTGCGCGTTATCGCCGGGCGGCTGCTGGCGCTGGCGGAGGAGGGCGACATCGTGGGCCGGCTTGGCGGTGACGAGTTCGCCATGCTGCGTGTCGGTGAATCTCCGGCGCGCCCGCCGCAGGCCATGGCGGCCCTCATCATCGACAAGATCAACCAACCCATCGAGCTTGGCGCCAAGCGGCTGCATGTTGGCGCCAGCGTGGGGCTGGCCCGGCTGGACGCCAGCGTCGCCAACGTCGAGGACCTCATGGTCAATGCCGATCTGGCGCTGTATGACGCCAAGCGCTCCGGGCGCGGGCGCTGCGTCGTCTACGCCAGCCCGCTGGGTGAGGCGAGCCGGCGCATGCACACCGTGGAGCAGGCCCTGCGCGAGGGCCTGGAGCAGCACCAGTTCGAGCTGCATTTCCAGCCCAAGGTCGACGCCGTGAGCCTGCAGGCCATGGGGGTGGAGGCGTTGATGCGCTGGGAGCACCCGGTGCTGGGGTCGGTATCGCCCGGTGAGTTCATTCCAGCTGCCGAGCGCAGCGGTCTGATCCGCGAACTGGGGGCGTTGGCGCTGCAGCAGGCCTGTTTCGCGGCCCGCGAGCTGCCCGGGCTGAGCGTGGCGGTGAACGTGTCGCCGCTGCAACTGATGGAGCCGGGCTTTGTCGAAAGCGTGGAGCGCGTGCTCGTGCGCACCGGCATCGGGCCGTCGCTGCTGCACCTGGAGGTCACGGAGTCGCTGATGCTGGAGGACCCGCAGGCGGCGTTGCGCCGCCTGCATGCCTTGCGTGAGCTGGGGGTGCAGGTGGCGCTGGACGATTTCGGCACCGGCTTCTCGTCGCTGTCCTACCTGCGCGCCTTCCCTTTCCATACCTTGAAGATCGACCGCTCGTTTGTGCGGTCGCTCACCGAGCATGCCGACGCCAGGGCCATCGTGAACACCATCGTGCGCATGGCCGGCGTGCTGGGCATGCGCACGGTCGCCGAGGGCATCGAGACCGAGCGCGAGCTGGCGGTCGTGCGGGCGATCCGCTGCGACGAAGTGCAGGGCTATCTGGTGGCGCGCCCCATGCCGCTGGCCCGCTTGCAGGACTGGCTGGCGGGCCGGCCACTGACCGGCCCGATCGACGACGTGGACTCGCGCATCACGCCGTGGCGCCTGTCACAGTTCTCGCCGCCGACAACGGTGTTCGGCGTCGATTTCTGAGCGGCCAGCGCCGGGCGCCGGTCAAACGGCCAGCAGGTCCACTTCAAACAGCAGCGTCGCATTCGGCGGGATCACGCCGCCGGCGCCGTGCGCGCCGTAGCCGAGCGCCGGGGGCAGCACCAGCATGCGGGTGCCGCCCACCTTCATGCCCTGCACGCCTTCGTCCCAGCCCTGGATGACCTCGCCGCCGCCCAGGCGGAACTTGAACGGCTGGCCGCGGTCCTTGCTGGAATCGAACTTCTTGCCGCGCAGGCCGTCCTTGTAGAGCCAGCCGGTGTAGTGCACCGACACGCGCTGGCCCTTGGCGGCTTCGGCGCCGTCGCCGGTGACGCGGTCCTCGAACTGCAGGCCGCTGGCGGTGGTCTGCAGATTCAGCTCGACCGGCTCCGGGCCACCGGCCAGGCCCAGCAGCTCGACCTCGAAGCACAGCGTCGCGTTCGGCGGGATGACGCCGCCCGCGCCGCGCGCGCCGTAGCCCAGGCCGGCGGGAATGATCAGCGTGCGCTTGCCGCCGATCTTCATGCCCTGCACGCCTTCGTCCCAGCCGCGGATGACCATGCCGGCGCCGAGCTCGAACTCGAACGGGTCACGCCGATCCAGGCTGGAGTCGAACTTGGTGGTCTTGGCGCCATCGACCCACAGCCAACCGGTGTAGTGCACGGTGACGTCGTGGCCGGCCGCGGCCTGCTTGCCGTCGCCTTCGACGGTGTCTTCGTACTGCAGGCCGCTGGGGGTGGTGTTCATGAGGGTCCTTCCAAAGAAAAGCTGATCGCCGATTGTCGCCGTCGCAGCCGCATGGCTGTCTGTCAGCGTGGGTTCAGGGCCTTGGCGGCGTCAGTTGCCCATCGCAGCCGTCGCCACTGGCGACAATGCAGCCATGATCCTGCGTGAGCGACCTTCGGCCCTGCAACTCTTCTTCGTGCTGCGCGGCTCCATCCTGGCCCGCATCCGCGGCGTGCTGCTGGCCAACATCCTGCTGGCTGTGCTCGTGACGGTGGCCCACCGCACGCTGGCCAGCCACAACGCGGTGCTGGTCTCGACCATCCCGTTCACGCTGATGGGCCTGCCGTTGGCCATCTTCCTGGGCTTTCGCAACAGCGCCTGCTACGACCGCTTCTGGGAGGGGCGCAAGCTGTGGGGCGAGTTGGTGCTGCGCTCGCGCAACCTCGCGCGTCAGGTGCTGCACCTGACCGAGCTGCCCGCGCCGGTGGCCGACCCGCGTGACCTGGGTGACGTGCGCGTGCGCATGCTGCTGCGCGCGCAGGCCTTCTGCGTGAGCCTCAAGGAGCTGTTGCGCGACGAGCCGGCAACGCCAGCCTCGCTGGCCGGGCTGGTGCAGCCCGACGAACAGCGCGCGCTGACGACCGTGCGCAACCGCCCGGCGGCGCTGATGATGAGCATGGGCGCCGACCTGGCCCGCTGCCGCCGCGACGGGTTGCTGGACAGCGTGCGCGCGGTGCAGATCGACGACACGCTCAGCGCCATGACCGCGGCCGCCGCCAGCTGCGAACGCATCCGCAACACGCCGCTGCCGTTTTCCTATGCGCTGCTGCTGCACCGCACGGCCTACCTCTATTGCTTCCTGCTGCCCTTCGGCATCGTCGACGCCGTGGGCTGGATGACGCCGCTGGTCGTCGCCATCGTGGCCTACACCTTCTTCGGCCTGGACACGCTGGGCGATGAGATCGAGGAGCCCTTCGGCACGCTGGCCAACGACCTGCCGCTGGAGGCGATCTGCCGCAGCATCGAGATCGACCTGCGCCAGGCGCTGGGCGACCCGGAACTGCCGCAGCCGCTGGCGCCGGTGGACTACCTGCTGCTTTGAGTTGCCGATGAACGAAGAACCCCGCAGCGCGCGCTGCTATGCCCTCGTGCCGGCTGCCGGCATCGGTGAGCGCTCCGGCGCCGGCATGCCCAAGCAATACGTGGAGATCGCCGGCCGGCCCATGCTGGCGCACACGCTGGCCGCGCTGGCGGCCGTGCCGCGCATCGCTGCCACGCTGGTGGTGCTGTCGCCCGCCGATGAGCGCTTCGAGCAGGCGTTGCCCGGCTACGGCGGCTGGGTGGCCCGAGTCGGCGGCGCCAGCCGGGCCGACAGCGTGCTGGGCGGCCTGGCCGAACTGCGCCGCCGTGGCGCCAGGGACGACGACTGGGTGCTGGTGCATGACGCGGCCCGCTGCCTGCTCAAGCCCGCCTGGGTCGACGCGCTGATCGACGCCTGCGAGCACGATGCCGTGGGCGGCCTGCTGGCCCAGCCCATCGCCGACACGCTCAAGGCCGGCGACGCCGACGGCCGCGTCACCGCGACGGTGGACCGCCGCGACAAGTGGGCCGCGCAGACGCCGCAGATGTTCCGCCTCGGCCTGGTCGAGCGCGCGCTTGCCGCCATGGGCGCCGCAGCGACCGACGAGGCCAGCGCCGTGGAAGCGCTGGGCTTCGCGCCACGGCTGGTGCGCGCGTCGATGGCCAACTTCAAGGTCACGTGGCCAGAGGATTTCGAGCTGGCCGCGCGCTGGCTTCACCAGGTCGGGCCCAGCAGCAAATAGGCCGAGGTGTCGCCGCTGCGGGTCGACCCCAGCGCGAGGAAGAAGGGGCCGAACCGCGTGTCCACGCTGAGGAAGCCGCTGGCCGCCTGCTGCCAGCCGCTGCGGGGCAGGTTGGACAGCCGCAGGCCCGCGCCCGGGCCGACGGCACCGGCTTCCAGCGAGAAACCCACGCGCACGGCGCCGCCCAGGCCCACCGGCATCTCGCCGATGCGCCTGGCCATGACGACGCGTGTCAGCACCATGTTCTCGCCCGTCAGCGAGCCGTCCGGCGTGCCGGACAGGCGCAGGTAGCCGCCCAGCGACCGCGTCTGGCCGCGCTCGGCATGCGCGAACTCGCCATACAGCTGGCCGGCCCACTCGCCCACACGGAAGGCCGACAAGCCCAGCAGCGACGCGTTGACGACACCGTCCTCGCCGCGCGGGTGCAGCCATTCCACGCGCGCGGTCGTCCACTGGCCACGGCTCGGGAAGGCCAGCGAGTCCAGCGAGTCGGTGTGCAGTTCGATGTATTGCTGGCCGTAGAGCTGCGAGCGCCGGCTGCCACTGGAAACAGGCAGCACGACTTCGTCGGCGGCGCGCAGCCGGCCGATGCCCACGCGCAGATCGCCCAGGCCCGCGATGCGGTGGCCGAGTTCGAGCTGCGCACTGGTCAGGCTGCTGGACAGGCGCAGCGCGCGCTGGCCTTGATCGAACACGTCGCTCGCGCCGGCGGTGTAGCTGAGCTTGGCGCTGGCGAACCAGCGCGAGCCCGGGCCCAGCGGCTGGTAGAACTCGGTGTTGAGGCCGCGCGACGAGCCGATGCGGGCGACGGTGCGCAGCTCCGCGCCCCAGGCGTTGAGCCAGTTGGCGACATGCATGCCGACGAGCGAGTAGCTGCTGGCGTCGGCAAAGTCGCTGTAGAGCTCCAGCCCCAGCCGCACGCGGCTGGCGGCCCAGTCGGCCTCGGTCAGCTTGAAGGTGACGTCACGCCGGCCGTCGCGGTCGTCGATCTCGGTCTCGATGCGGTCCAGGTCGCCGGTGCCGTCCAGGCGTTCGACGGCCCGCGTGAGCTCGGCGCGGCCCACCGCGTCACCGGGCTGCAGGCCCAGTTCCGCCTGCAAGGCCTGGGCGTTGATGCGCCGCGTACCGCTGATCTTCAGCTCGCCTAGCGGCAGCGCGGGTACCGCAGATTCCGGCAGTCCCAGGCGCAGCGTCTGCACTTGTGCAAAGGCCGTGGGCGAGGCGAGGGTGGCCAGGCGCTCACCGGCTGCCAGCGCGGCGCGGCGGCCGGTGGCCATGGCTTCGTCGGCGCGCGAGAAGTCCATGAAGCCCATGCCGGGCAGGTCGGGGTCGATGACGATGTCCTGCGGCCGCAGCTCCTGCAGCGAGCGCTGCACGTTCTGCTCGGTCAGGATCTGCAGCATCTGGTTGGCCACCATGACGGCGCTGGTGATTTCGCCGTCTTCCAGCAGCGGCGTGCCGACGTTGACGGCGATGACGATGTCCGCGCCGAGCTGGCGGGCCAGGTCCACCGGCAGGTTGCGCACCAGGCCGCCGTCCACGCGGGGCCGGCCGTTCACGCGCAGCGGCGCGAACACGCCGGGCACGGCCATGGAGGCGCGCAGTGCCTCGAACAGCGGGGTGTCGGCCTGGTCCAGCATGGCGCCGGACAGCAGGTCCGTGGCGACCGCGCGGAACGGGATGGGCAGCCGGCGCAGCGGGTCATCCGCGCGCGTGGCGGGCAGCAGCGACGACAGCGTGGCCTCCAGCTGGCCATTGCCGGCTGCACCGCCCGGCAGCATGGCGCCGCGCTGCAGGGTGAAGCCGAACTCGATGCGCGACGGCAGGCGCTCGTCATCCTCGCGGCGGCGGATGGACAGGCGGTCGCGCGCCGGGCGGTCGGCCAGGATGGCGTTCCAGTTCGCGCTTTTCACCAGGGTTTCCAATTCGTCGACGCTGCGGCCCGACGCGTAGGCACCGCCGACGACGGCGCCCATGCTGGTGCCGACGATGAGGTCGATGGGCACCTGCATCTGCTCCAGCACGCGCAGCACGCCGATGTGGGCCAGCCCGCGCGCGCCACCGCCGGACAGCACGAGGCCGATCTTGGGGCGCGGCGGCAGCGATTCAGCGTGGGTGATCTGGCTGAACGCCAGCAGGCACAGCAAGCAGGACAGGGCAACTCGTTTCATGGCGGGCCGCACCATAGCAGTTGTCAATGCGGGCGTGCGGGCTGGCCCGGCCGCGCGACAGCGCGCATGCCGGCGGCGACAATGCCGGCATGAATCCGCTGCCACCTCTTCGCATCGGCGAGGGCTGGGACACCCACCAGCTCGTCACCGGCCGCCCGCTGATCCTCGGCGGCGTCACGATCCCGCACACGCACGGCCTGCTGGGCCATTCCGACGCCGACGCGCTGGCGCACGCGATCACCGATGCCTTGCTCGGTGCCGCTGCACTCGGTGACATCGGCAAGCTGTTTCCAGACACGGCGGCGGAGTTCAAGGGGGCCGACTCCATGGTGCTGCTCGCCGAGGCCTACCGCCGCGTGCATGCGGCGGGCTGGCAGCTCGTGAACCTGGACACCACCATCGTCGCGCAGGCGCCCAAGATGGCGCCGCACATCCCGGCCATGCGCGAGCGCCTGGCGCAGGTGCTCGCGGTGGACGCCGGGCGCATCAACGTGAAGGCCAAGACGGCCGAGAAGATGGGCCCGGTGGGCGAGGGGCGTGCCATCGAGGCACGCGCCGTGTGTCTGCTGGCCGGCCTGTCGACCGCCGCCTGACGGCCAGGCCGGCAGGCTGTTGGCGACTCAGGCGGCCTGCAGGCGCAGCGTGGTCAGCAAGCCGCCGCCGTCGGCGTTGGTGATCGTCAACTGGCCGCCCAGTCGCTGCACCGACTTTTCCACGATGGCCAGGCCCAGCCCGGCGCCACTGGCGGCGGTGCGGGCCGCGTCGCCGCGGTAGAAGGGCGTCGTCAAACGCACGAGGCGGTCGGGTGGCACGCCGGGGCCATGGTCGCGAACGCGCAGTTCCACCCAGGCGCCCTGGCGGACGGCGCTGACGTCCACACGCGCCGGCTCACCCTCGGCATGGCCGTAGCGCCGCGCGTTCTCGAACAGGTTCAGCATCACGCGGCCCAGCTCGGTGTCGTCCACCAAGACCTTCAGCGCGTCACTGACCTGCACGCGGAAGCGGATCTGGTCGGGGTTGCGGAAGCCCTGCACCTCGCGCTCGACGAGCTCGATGAGCTTGATCTCGCGCATCTGCGTGCCATTGGGCCGCGCGTAGTCCATGAACTTGCTGATGATGGCGTCGAGCTGGTCGATGTCGGCCGCCATGAACTGGCGCGCCTGCTCGTCGGCGACGCTCATCTCGGTCTCTAACCGCAGCCGGGCCAGCGGCGTGCGCAGGTCGTGCGAGATACCGGCGAGCATGACGGCGCGGTCTTCCTCCAGCTTGGCGAGCTCGCGTGCCATGCGGTTGAAGCCCATGTTGACCTCGCGGATCTCGCTGGTCATGGTGTTCTCGTCCAGCCGCGAGTCGTACTCGCCGTCGCGGATGCGCCCGGCGGCCTCGGCCAGCTCGCGCAGCGGCTGGTTGATGAGCCGTGCGATCAGCGCGGAGCCGACCATCGTCGCCATGAACGCGATGAGCACCCACAGCCAGTTGCCGGCCAGCGGCACGGCCAGCGGCGTGGGCGTGGTCTTCAGCCAGAAGGCGTCTTCGCCGACGACATAACGCACCCACAGGCCGGTCGAGTCGTTGACGCTGCGCGCGATGATGGTTTCGGGCCCGAGCACCTGGCGCAATTCGTCTGCGAGCTTTTTGGCGAACGCGCTGGTGTCGTAGGGCAGCCATCGATCGTGCGCCTCGGCGACGCGCACCTGCACGGCCTCGCCGCGCGACAGGGACGTGACGACGGCGACCCGGTTGATGGGATCGGTGTGCTCCAGCGTGATGCGGCTGAGCTTGACCAGCCCGGCCAGTTGTTCTGCTGCTTCCAGCGCGCGCGGCTCGGCTTCCAGCAGCTTGAAGGTCTGCTGCCAGGCCAGCACCGCGCCGGCCAGCAGCAACGCCAGCCACGCAAAGGTGCGCCAGAAGAGATTGAGTGCTAGTTGTGGGCGAACCATGCCCCGAAACTCACGGGGTCAAGAGTTTTCGTCGGGCACGAACACGTAGCCCACGCCCCACACGGTCTGGATATAGCGCGGCTGGGCCGGATCGGCTTCCAGCATCTTGCGCAGGCGCGAGATCTGCACGTCCAGGCTGCGGTCGAAGGGCTCGAATTCGCGGCCACGGGCGAGCTGGGCCAGCTTGTCGCGCGACAGCGGCTGGCGCGGGTGGCGCACCAGCGTCTTGAGCATCGAGAACTCGCCCGTCGTCAGCGGCAGTTGCTCGCCGTTCTTCGTCAGGCGGCGCAGCGCCAGGTCGAACTCGAACGGCCCGAACGTGACCGTCATCGGCTCCTTGCTCGGCGCGCCCGGGGCTTCCGGCGGCGGCCGGCGGCGCAGCACGGCGTTGATACGGGCCAGCAGCTCGCGCGGATTGAACGGCTTGGCGAGGTAGTCGTCGGCGCCCACTTCCAGGCCGACGATGCGGTCCACGTCCTCGACCTTGGCCGTCAGCATGATGATGGGCGTCTGGTCGTTCGCGGCACGCAGGCGGCGGCAGATGGTCAGGCCGTCTTCACCGGGCAGCATGAGGTCGAGCACGATCAGGTCGACCGTTTCACGCGTGAGCTGTTTGTTCAACGCACGGCTGTCCTCCGCCAGCAGGACTTCAAAGCCCTCCTGCGTCAGATAGCGGCGCAGCAGGTCGCGGATGCGGGCATCGTCGTCGACGACGAGGATGCGGTTCTGACGAGGGTTGGCGGCGGTGTTCATCCCGGTTCCTGGATTTGTAACAACGGCATTTTGAGCACGATTACGGTCCGGATTTGTAGGACAGCAGGCTAGCGTTACAGATCGTTGCGAACTTCACGGGATAAGCTGGGATTTTTGCCTTGAAAGGACGCCTATGCGTGCAGTTGTCGCCTTGTCCCTTGCCGCTCTGGCCGTTTCGGCGCATGCGGCCGAGCCCCAGGAGCGGCTGAGCCTGTCGGCCAGCGCCAGCGCCGAGGTCACGCGTGATGTGCTGTCCATTGCGTTGTCGACGAGCCGGGATGGCAACGACGCCGCAGCTGTGCAGGCCGGCCTGAAGCAGGCGCTGGACACGGCGCTGGCCGAGGCGCGCAAGGTGGCCAAGCCCGGCCAGGTCGACGTGCAGACCGGCGCCTTCTCGCTGGCGCCCCGCTATGACAGCAAGACCGGCAAGATCAATGGCTGGCAGGGCAGTGCAGAACTGCTCGTCGAAGGCCGCGACGCCGCCGCCATCGCGCAGCTGGCCGGGCGCATCAACACGCTGACGATCGCCCGCGTCGGCTACAGCCTGTCGCGCGAGGCGCGTGAGCGGGCCGAATCCGAGATTTCTGCCCAGGCCATCGCCCGGTATCGCGCCAAGGCGGCTGATTACGCCAAGCAGTTCGGTTATGCCGGCTATGTGGTGGGCGAGGTCAATTTGTCCGGTGACGAGCCGTCGCCGCGGCCCATGCTCCAGGCAATGCGCGTGGGCGGCGGCCTGGCGGCGGCAGAGGCGCTGCCCACCGAGGCCGGCAAGGCCACGGTGAGCGTGAACGTCAGCGGTTCGGTGCTGCTGAAGAACTGACCCTGAGTTCAGTGACTGGGGGCCGTGTTCAGACGGCCGTCCAGCCGCCGTCCATGGCCCAGGCCTGGCCGCGCACGTTGACGGCGGCATCGGAACTCAGGAACACCGCCAGCGCGCCCAACTCATCGGGCGTCGTGAACTGCAGCGACGGCTGCTTTTCAGCCAGCAGCCGTCGCTTGGCCTCGTCGTTGTCGACGCCGTCCTTGGCGGCCAGCGCGTCCACCTGCTTCTGCACCAGCGGGGTCAGCACCCAACCAGGGCAGATGGCATTCACCGTGACGCCGGTGGTGGCCGTCTCCAGCGCGATGCTCTTCGTGAACCCGACGAGACCGTGCTTGGCCGCCACATAGGCCGATTTCTGTGCGGAGGCGACGAGGCCGTGCGTGGACGCGATATTGATGATGCGGCCCCAGTTTTTCTTGAGCATGCCGGGCAGCGCCAGCCGCGTCGTGTGGAAGGCCGACGTGAGGTTGATCGCGATGATCGCGTCCCACTTGTCGACAGGAAAGTCCTGCACCGGGGCGACGTGCTGGATGCCGGCGTTGTTGACGAGGATGTCGATGCCGCCGAACTCGGCATCGGCGTAGGCCACCATCGCCGCGATGTCATCGGGCTTGCTCATGTCGGCCCCGTGATAGCCGACCTTGACGCCCAGCGCCGCCACCTGGGCCTTGGGGCCGTCGGCGTCGCCGAAGCCGTTCAGGATCACGTTGGCGCCGTCGCGCGCCAGCGCCAGGGCGATGCCCAGGCCGATGCCGCTGGTTGAGCCCGTGACGAGGGCGGTCTTGCCTTTCAACATGAGGGGTCCTTGCGGGTTGCTACGATGGTTTCAGAGGATTGAACCATGACCCAGCCTGTATTGCGCTATCTCGACTGTCTGGATGCCACCGGCCTGCACCGGATGGCTTATTGGGAATGGGCCGGGCCTGCCGCAGACGCGCCCGTGCTCGTCTGCGTGCACGGACTGACGCGTCAGGGGCGCGACTTCGACGCGCTCGCGCGCGCGCTGTGCGGCCGCTACCGCGTCGTGTGCCCCGACATCGCCGGTCGCGGCCGTTCTGACTGGCTGCGCCAGCCGGCCGGCTATCAGATCCCCGCGTATGTGTCCGACATGGTTGCCTTGTTGGCGCGGCTGGATGTGCCGCAGGTGGATTGGGTCGGCACGTCCATGGGCGGGCTCATCGGGCTGGGGCTGGCCTCGCTGAAGTCCGGCGAGGATCGGCCCGGGCCCATCCGTCGACTGGTGCTGAACGACGTGGGTCCGGCCATGCGCTTCGAGGCGCTGCAGCGCATCGGCGCCTACCTGGGCAGGGTGCAGCGTTTCGAGTCGCTGGCCCAGGGGGCGGCCTACCTGCGCACCATCTCGGCAGGTTTCGGGCCACATACCGATGCGGAATGGCTGGCGTTGTCCGAGCCGCTGTTCCGCCAGGAGGGTGAGGCGTGGGTGTTGCGCTATGACCCCGCCATCGCGCTGCCGTTTGCCGCCGTGACGCCTGAAGTGGCGGCCGCAGGCGAGGCGGCGCTGTGGGCCGCCTATGACATGCTGACCTGCCCGACGCTGGTGCTGCGCGGCGCCGACAGCGACCTGCTCAGCGCCGAGACCGCGCACGCCATGGCGCAGCGCGGCCCGGCCGCTCGTGTCGTCGAGCTGCCCGGCATCGGCCATGCACCGACCTTGATTCACGACGACCAGATCGCCATCGTGAGGGATTTCCTGAGCTCATGAAGACTGGCTTGATGCCTGACGGCGCGACGGCCGCGCCCATCGTCGCGTTGCTGGACGCCAGCGCCGCGCATTCCCATGCAGAGATCGCGCGGGCCCGCGCGTTTGCGGAGCCGCTGCTGGCGGCCGAGACACTGGACACTGGCGAGAATGCGCTCGACCACGCCGACGGCGTGTCTGCCATCCTGCTGGCCATCGGCGCGGCCCAGGAGCTGCGCGCGGCGGCCTATCTTGTCTACGCGGCAGATTTCCTGACCAAGCCGGAGGAGGTGGTGGCCAAGGCCTTCGGCGACAGTCACGCCAGCCTGGTGACGCACACGCGCAAGCTCGTCCAGATGCAGCGCGCGGCGCGTGCCGCCAAGGTCAGCACCGACCAACGGGCCGAACAGACCGAGCGCGTGCGCAAGATGCTGTTGGCGTTCTCGCGCGACCTGCGCGTGGTGCTGCTGCGCCTGGCTTCGCGCCTGCAGACGCTGCGTTGGTATGCGGCCAGCAAGACCGCCTGCCCGCCGGAGCTGGCGGCGGAGTCTCAGGCCGTGTTCGCGCCGCTGGCCAACCGGCTGGGCATCTGGCAGATCAAGTGGGAACTGGAGGACCTGGCCTTCCGCTTCCGCGAGCCGGACGCCTACAAGGCGCTCGCCAAGGGGCTGCAGGAAAAGCGCGTCGAGCGCGAGCTGCACATCGAGGCGGCGCGCGCAGCGCTTCAGACTGACCTGCAGGCCCAGGGCATCGAGGCCGAGGTGCAGGGGCGGCCCAAGCACCTCTACAGCATCCACAAGAAGATGCAGGGCAAGGCGCTGGCGCTGGATCGCGTGTTCGACCTGCGCGCGTTGCGTGTCATCGTGGCCAGCGTGGCCGACTGTTACGCGGTACTGGCGCGGCTGCACGAGCTCTACACGCCGGTGCCGGGCGAGTTCGACGACTACATCGCCAAGCCCAAGCCCAATGGCTATCAGTCGCTGCACACCGTCGTCGTGGGCCCGGATGGGCGAGTGATGGAGGTGCAGATTCGCACGCGCGACATGCATGAGCACGCCGAGCATGGCGTGGCCGCGCATTGGGCCTACAAGGAGGCGGGTGCGCGTGGCTATGCCGGTGTCAGCGCGGCCGGTGAGTTCGAGGAGCAGGTGGCGCGCGCGCGCAAGGCCGTGCTCAACCAGCTGCTCGCCTGGGAGCGCGACGCCGTGCAGGGCGGCGAGGAGGGCGGGCAGGCGTTCGACGAACGCATCTATGTCTTCACGCCGCAGGCGACCATCGTCGAGCTGACGCCGGGGGCGACGCCGGTGGATTTCGCCTACGCGGTGCACACCGACCTCGGCCATCGCTGCCGGGGCGCGCGTATCGATGGCCAGATGCTGCCGCTCAACACGCCGCTGCGCAGCGGCCAGACGGTGGAGATCGTGGCCGCGCGCGAGGGTGGTCCGTCGCTGGACTGGCTCAACCCGGAGCTCGGCTATTTGCAGAGCCAGCGTTCGCGGGCCAAGGTGCGGGCGTGGTTCAACGCCCTGCAGCAGGCACAGACCATCGCCAAGGGGCGCGAGCTGGTCGAGAAGCTGCTGCAGCGCGAAGGCCGCACGGCGCTCAAGCTCGACGAGCTGGCATCGCGGCTCGGCTTCAAGGGCGCGGATGCCTTGTTCGAGGTGGTCGGCAAGGACGAGTATTCGCTGCGCAACATCGAAGTGCTGCTGCGCCCACCGGAGCCGGAGGCCGACGAGGATGAGTTGCTCGCCCAGAGGCATACCCGCGGCGCTTCGACAGGCGCACGCGGCGGCGTGCTGGTGGTGGGGATCGATTCGCTGCTGACGACTCTGTCGCGCTGCTGCAGGCCAGCACCGCCCGACGCCATCCAGGGCTTCGTCACCCGCGGCAAGGGCGTGGCCATCCACCGCTCGGATTGCAGCAACCTCGCCGAGATGCGGCGGCGCGCCCCCGAGCGCGTCATCGCCGTGACCTGGGGCGGCGGCGAGCCGGGGCCGCAGACGGGCAAGGGCGCGCCCGTCTATCCGGTGGATGTGCTCGTCGAGGCCAGTGATCGGCAAGGCTTGCTGCGCGACGTGCTCGAGATCTTTGCCAAGGAAAAGATGAACGTCGCCGCCGTCAACACGCAATCGCTGCAGGCCGGCGCGGCGCGTCCGCGCACCGGCGGCGGCGACACGGCATGGATGAGCTTCACTTTGGAACTGGCGGATGCGACTCGCCTGACCAAGGTTCTGCGCGATCTCTGCATGGTCGCCGGGGTTCGATCTGCACGTCGTAAGTGAAATTCAAGTGAAATTCGACAAGCCGCCAAAAAGCGTGCTATAGTGCGAAGCTCTTCAGGCGCGTAGCTCAGTTGGTTAGAGCACCACCTTGACATGGTGGGGGTCGTTGGTTCGAATCCAATCGCGCCTACCAAATTTGGTAGGTATCAAGAGCCCGGTACGAATGATTTCGTATCGGGCTTTTTGTTTTCCTGCGCGGCGCGGGAGCGCCTGTCGTTGAGCACTTGATCTTGGCGCTCTGGCTGATCTGACGCGGCGAACAGCGCAGGTGGTGAGCTGTCCTGGGCGTCAGCTGCTGACGTTGCGTCTCGGCTGACCGATCCAGTCGTGGTCAGCGCAAGTGACGGGTGCAGAACGCGCGGTTGAGCCATGGCCGATTCGCGTCGACGGAGTGCAATTCGCTCCGGCCTTGATCTCGGACAACGCCTGCCGCGCGCTGTCGGGCTAGCCTCCGGCCCCAACCCACTCTCCGAGACCGCTGCATGTCTATCGAGTTGTTCCGCCAGGATCGGCACGTCTGTGTCATGTTTGCCCACCTGGGCGATGAAGGCGGGGAGGCGGTGCAGTCCAACCAGTTCCTGCTCGTCAATGGCGACACGGGCGCCATCCTCGACCCCGGCGGCAACATCGCCTACCACCAGCTCTACCTGGGCATGTCGGAGTTCTTCCCGCCACACCGGCTGTCGGCCATCGTGGCTTCACATGCCGACCCCGACATCATTGCCTCGCTGGACCGCTGGATGACGGCGACCGAGGCGCCCGTTTATATCTCGCGCATTTGGGAGCGATTTGCGCCCCACTTCTGCAAGCCCGGCAAGACCGTTGGCCGCGTCATTGGCCTGCCCGATGCCGGCAAGCGGCTGCAACTGGGCCTGGAGAAGGAGCGCTTCGAGCTGTGGGCGCTGCCCGCGCACTTCCTGCACGCCGAGGGCAACTTCCAGTTCTACGACCCGGTCAGCCGCATCCTGTTCTCCGGCGACCTGGGTGCCTCAATGGGCACGAGCCTGAACCCGGAAAAGCCGGTCACGTCGCTGGCAGCGCACATCCCTCGCATGGAAGGCTTCCACCGCCGCTACATGGTCAGCAACAAGGTGCTGCGCCTGTGGGCGGCGATGGTGCGCCAGCTGGATATCAAGATGATCGCGCCGCAGCATGGCGCCCCCATGGTGGGCGCCGCGGTACGCGAGTTCATCGACTGGGCGGAGCAGCTGGAGTGCGGCATCGACCTGTTCGGGGCGGAGAACTACCGTCTGCCGCCGAACTGACGCGCGCTCGCTGCGGGCGGCTGCCTCAGCCCGCATCTCGACGGCCGCTTGGTTGCTGCATGTCGTGCCCGCTGTCGCTGGCGCCGTAAGAACGGCCCGCCAGGCCGGCATGGTTTTGTTGTCACGCCACCGCCATGCCGGCCGGCTAGGCTGAGGCCGGGCCGCAGCTGCGGCCGGGAGGCCTTTCCGTGAGCGATATCGACGACGAGCTGGTGAAGCGCATTCACCGTGACCTGCAGGACGATTACGACGAGGAACTGGAGCTGGAGCTCGAGGACCGGAACTACGGCGAGATGCCCGGCGACGAGCCGGCCGGCGCGCGCAGCGAGCGCCAGCGCTACTTCCGCGAGCTGATCCGGCTGCAGAGCGAGCTCGTGAAGCTGCAGGACTGGGTACAGCACAGCGGCCACAAGGTGGTCATCCTGTTCGAGGGCCGTGATGCGGCGGGCAAGGGCGGTGTCATCAAGCGCATCACGCAGCGGCTGAACCCGCGCGTGTGCCGCGTGGCGGCGCTGCCGGCGCCCAATGACCGCGAGCGCACGCAGTGGTACTTCCAGCGCTATGTGTCGCATCTGCCGGCGGCCGGCGAGATCGTGCTGTTCGATCGCAGCTGGTACAACCGCGCCGGCGTCGAGCGCGTGATGGGCTTCTGCACGGACGAGCAGTACGAGGAGTTCTTCCGCTCGGCCCCGGAGTTCGAGCGCATGCTGGTGCGCTCGGGCATCCAGGTCATCAAGTACTGGTTCTCGATCAGCGACGACGAGCAGCGCGTGCGCTTCCTCGGACGCATCCATGACCCGCTCAAGCAGTGGAAGTTGAGCCCCATGGATCTGGAGTCACGCCGGCGCTGGGAGGCCTACACGACGGCCAAGGAGGTGATGCTGGAGCGCACCCACATCCCGGAGTCGCCGTGGTGGATCGTCAAGGCCGACGACAAGAAGCGGGCGCGGCTGAATTGCATCCATCACCTGCTGGGCCAGATTCCTTACCAGGAGGTGCCGCACGCCGACATCGAGCTGCCGGCGCGCGAGCGGCGCGAGGACTACATCCGCAACCCGGTGCCCGACGACATCGTGGTGCCGGAGGTCTACTGACCCGTGCTGGCGTCGCGCCGGGGCGATGCGGCGGCGTTGCGAATAGGCAGGCAGGCCAAGCCGAGACGTCAGCGCTGACTCTGCAGCGTTGGCGACTCGGCTCGGCGGCGGAGGGAAAGGGCGTCAGACGCATGTCGTGGTGACGCCCGGCTCAGATGCGCTTGGTGGCGGTCTTGGCGGCGGCCAACGTGGACTGGCGCAGCAGCGTGGCTTCGCTGTGGCCGTTGATGACCACGCGCGGCAGCTGGGCGACTTCGCGCACGGCGGTGCCGGTGACGACGACGCGGGGCAGCTGGGCAACTTCGCGGACGGCCTTGCCCGTGATGACGACGCGTTCGAGCTTGACGGTGGGTTGCGGCGCGGCTTGTGCGGCAACGGCAGACAGGGCCAAGGTGACGGCGAAGAGGGTGGTTTGCAGGCTCATGATGGACTCCGTTCGGTGGGTGTCGCGCAGCGGGATTGCTGTGTCGATGGAGTCAGTTTCGTCATCGCGTTGCCTCGCTTCCAGGCGGCTGCGATCAAGCGCGAGCGGCGCTGGATGAACTGCAGGCGTGGCCGATGAAACGCCGGCGCCAGGCCCGCGCGGTCGACGTGAATAAGCCCCCGCAGGCGCTTGCTGGTACTTTCTACACTGCGGCGCGACATCACTTCATGGCCTGACGCCGCTACATCACCATGGGAGCCTGGAGCCCTGACGCCTTTGGCAACGACGACGCGCTGGACTGGGCGCAAGGTCTTGATGAGGTGGACGATCTGTCGCTGATCGAGTCGGCGCTGAGCCCTGTCGTCGACGGGAGAGGTCAGGAGGTGGATGCGTCGCAAGCGAGCGAGGCGCTGGCGGCGCTCGAAGTCGTGGCGCGCTTGCGTGGCCAGGTATCTGAGGCGGCGTTTCCCGACGTGGCGGACGACTGGGTGTCGCGCACGCGGTTGGTGCCGCCCGAGCCGCTGCTGCGGCGTGGCCTGGCGGCGCTGGACCGCATCGAGGGCAGCGACAGCGAACTGCGCGCGCTGTGGGACGAGAGCGACAGCGTGCAGGACTGGCTGGCATCGCTGGCGGATCTGCGCCGCCGCCTGCTGGCGCCGCCGCAACCGCTGGCGCCCGCGCTCGATGAAGTGGGCAGGCGTGTGCGCAGCCTGACCGCTCTCGCCTTTGTCGTGCCGCCGCTGCCCCTGCCGGAGATGCTGCAGGGCCCGATGGCCGAGTTTGCGCGGCCGCAGCTGTTCGCGCGCATTCTGGCCGCCGAGGCACTGGGCGACGTGGCCGCCGTGCGCGACGGCATTGCGCGGCTGCGGCCACTGCTGGGCCCGGTTGCCGACGCCAAGTTGCTGTGGGACCTGGCGGTGCGCGAGGCCAAGACCCGGGCCGCCGAAGGCCAGCTCGACGCCGCGCTGGCCGACCTGCAACCCTGGCGCGACACGGCGGAGTCGCTGGGCCCCGGCACCTTTGACATGCGCTGCCTGGCCGTCTGCCAGGACGGTGGCGACTACGAGCGGGCTGAGCAGTTGCGGGCACGGCTGATCGGTGCCGGGCATGGCGCCGTCATGCAATGGCTGGATTTGGCGTTGCTGCAGGCCCGCAGTGGTTCGGCCGAGACGGCCGCAGCGCTGCTGGAGGCGAACGCCGCCGATTTCGGCAACCCGGCGCTGCTGCCCTGGGTGAACTTCGCGCGTGGCATCCTGGCCGTGCGGGCGCGCGCGGCGGAGGGGCTGGCGCTGCTGACGCCATGGGTCGAGGGGCGTATCGCTCAGGCCCAGTCCGGCCCGGCCGTGTGGCCGTTTCTCGGCATCGGGGTCGGCTGGTGGGCGCTGGCCTTGCATCAGGCCGGGCGCGGTGGTGACGCGCAGGCGGTGCTCGCGGCCATCCGGCCGCTGCTGCTCACGCCGGAGAACGCGCTGCTTGTCGACGCATTGAAGGCGGCGGGGCTGCTGGAGGCGACGGTCCAGGTGCCGGCGTTGCCCTAGCCCGGTGGGCTTGAACGGGCGGCAGCTGGCCGGCCAGGGCCCGCTCAGTCGAGTTGCAAGCCCAGTCGGGTGAGGTCGCCGCGCCCCGGGCGCACCAGCACGGGGTCGTCGCCCTGGCTGAGGTCCAACACCGTGGTGGGCTCGGCCGGGCAGGCGCCCGCGTCCAGCACGAACTGCAGCTGACGGTCCAGCCGCGCGCAGACGTCCGCGGCGTCATTCATGGGCTCGGTGTCGCCCGGCAGGATCAGCGTCGTCGACAGCAGCGGCTCGCCGAACTGCGCCAGCAGCTCCTGCGTGACGCGGTGGTCCGGCACGCGCAGCCCGATGGTTCGGCGGCTTGGGTGAGACAGCCGGCGTGGCACTTCCTTGGTGGCCGGCAGGATGAAGGTGTAGGCGCCCGGCGTGGCCAGCTTCAGCAGCCGGTACTGGCGGTTGTCGACCATGGCATAGGTGGCCAGCTCCGACAGGTCGCGGCACAACAGGGTCAGGTGGTGCTTGTCATCCACGCCGCGCACGCGTCGCAGCGCCTCGGCGGCGGCCTTGTCGTCCAGCCGGCAGACGACGGCGTAGCTGGAGTCCGTCGGGATGGCACCCAGCCCGCCAGCTTGCAGCATCTGCGCGGCCTGGCGCAGGAAGCGCGGCTGCGGGTTGTCGGGGTGGACTTCGAAGAGCTGGGCCATGGGCAGGGTGGGGGAGCGTCACTGCGAGCGTAAACCGGCGGGCGGCGGGGAGCCGTCATCTCGGCGCAGGAACAATTTCCCTCAATGGATGCGTTCGGCCAGTGCCGCCCAGACGGGCGTCAGCCGGCTGGCCAATGGCGGCAGCGTGCCGAGGTCGATACGGCTCTCGTCGGGGCTGTGGAAGTCGGACCCGCGCGAGGCCAGCAGGTCGAATTCGATGGCCGTGTCTGCGTACTGCTGGAACTCGGCCGGCGTGTGGCTGCCCGTCACCACCTCGATGCCGCGCCCGCCATGGGCGATGAACTCGGTGATCAGCGCGTACTCCTCGGTCGGCGTGAAGTCGTAGCGCCCCGGGTGGGCGATGACGGCGATGCCGCCAGCGCGCGTGATCCAGCCGACGGCATCTTTCAGCGCGGCCCATTTGTGCGGCACGAAGCCGGGTTTGCCTTCGGTCAGGAAGCGGCGGAACACTTCGGGGACATCGGCGCAATGGCCGGCGTCGACGAGAAAGCGCGCGAAATGGGTGCGCGAGATCAGGTCGGGGTTGGCGACGTAGTTCAGCGCACCCTCGAAGGCGCCGGGGATGCCCGCGGCAGCCAGGCTGGCCGCCATCTCACGGGCGCGCGGCTCGCGGCCGCCTCGCGTGGCCTTGAGGCCGGCGATGATCTCGGGCGCCTCATGGTCGAAGCCCAGGCCGACGATATGCACGACGCGGCCGGCGAAGCTCACCGAGATTTCGGTGCCGGTGAGGTAGGGCAGGCCGATGGCCTTGGCGGCCGCGATGGCGCGGGCCTGACCGCCGATCTCGTCATGGTCCGTCAGCGACCACAGCTGCACGCCGCCCGCCTTGGCCCGCGCCGCCAGCGCCTCGGGCGTCAGCGTGCCGTCCGAGACGACGGAGTGGCAGTGCAGGTCGGCGTTGAGGCTGGCATCGAGGTTCACCGCCCGATTCTCGCAGGCGGTGGGAGCCTGCACGCGCGGCAAGGTTGCCGGCGCGGGGCTATGTTCGGTGGTGATGCGAAACCGGCCCGTCACCAGGCACGGCGCCAGGACCGTGCGCGGTCATTCGGGATCGACGCAGAACGAGGGCGATGGACCGGCGATGCAACCCCCTGTGGCGCGAACAGCGACCGGAGGTGGAACCGGGGCCTCTCGATACCTCGATCTCGGAATGCGAGCCACGGGTGGGCGACTGCCTTCGTGAAGCGCCATGACGCCTTCGCGCTGCGGCCTCACAACCTGAACGCGTTCACCGCTTCATCCATGACCTGTGCCCGGCCGCTCAGGCTGGTGGTGGAGGCGACGGCTTCTTCCACCAGTGCGGCGTTCTGTTGCGTCATCGCGTCGATGGCCTGCACCGCGTCGCCGACCTCGGTGGCCTGGCGGGCTTCGGTGCGGGTCTGCTCGGCCATGGCGCGGATGAGGCCGCTCATCTGCTGCACCTTGGCGTGAATGGCGCGCACGGCGCTGCCGGCCTCGGCGGCTTGCGCGGCGCCCATGTCCACGCGTTCGGTGGATTGGTGGATCAGGGACTTGATCTCGCGCGCCGCCGTGGCGCTGCGCTGCGCCAGCTGGCGCACCTCTGTGGCCACCACGGCAAAGCCGCGGCCCTGCTCACCGGCGCGCGCTGCCTCGACGGCTGCATTGAGCGCGAGGATGTTGGTCTGGAAGGCAATGCCGTCGATGAGGCCGGTGATGTCGGCAATGCGCCGGCTGGCGTCGGCGATGCCTTGCATCGTGCTCATCACGTCGGCGACGACGTCGCCGCCGCGCGAGGCGGCATCGGCCGCGGTGCCGGCCAGGCTTTCGGCATCCACGGCGGCGCGGCTGCTGTGTTGCACGGCGGTGGTCAGCAGCATCACGTGCGAGGCCGTCTGCTGCAGGCGTGCGGCGGCTTGCTCGGTGCGCTGGGCGAGGTCGTCGTTGCCGGCGGCGATCTCGTGCGCCGCGCTGCGGATGCCGCTGGCGTCGGCCTGGATGCGCTCGACGAGACCGCGCAGCCGTCGTTGCATATGGCCCAGGGCCGTCAGCACGCGGCCCAGTTCGTCGCTGCGGCCAGCGGGTACGGGCTGGCTGAGGTCGCCGGCGGCGATGCGTTCGGTGGCCTCCACCATCTGCCGCACGGGTTGCAGCAGCTGGCGGATCGCGCGGGTCATCAGCAGCAGCATGGCGGCCAGCGCCAGCGGCAGGCCCAGCATGAGGGCGTTGCGGCGCTGGGCGGCGCGCGTGGCGCGGCCGGCCAGCTCGGTGTCGAGCGTCTGCATGACCTGGTCGCTCAGCCGGGCCTGCAGGCCGCCCGCCTCGGTCAGGTGGGTCACGAGCTGCTCCAGCGGATAGTTCACATCTCGCGCGGCGGCGTCCAGCGTCTTGTCGACCTGTTGGCGCTGGGCCTGCAGGCTTTGCAGCAGTGGCGCCAGGTGTTGCTCTCGTTCGGCGCCGCCGGCCTGCAGCGCCAGGCGCAGGCGCTGCTGCATGAACGCCACCTGCTGGCCGTAGCGCGTGTGCGCCGCGGACATGCGCGCCAGGTCGTCGACGGCGGCCGCGCTGGCCAGTGCGGCGAGTTCGGCCAACGCGTCCTGCACGCGTGGCGCGGCCTGCAGGCCGGCCTCGATGGCGAAGTGCGACGCGGGTTCGGCGTCCAGCAGCAGGCCGGTGGCGGCATTGAGCTCGGCCAGGGCCTCGAAGGCGGCGTCGGCCAGCGCGGCCTGCGCGTCCAGCAGCTTGGGCACGTCCAGCGGGCCGTCGGCGATGGCGCGGGCCAGCTGGGCCTGCTGGGCCAGCAAGCGGGCCGTGCGCTCGCGCTGGGCCGCCGTGAGAGCGGCGGGCAGGCGTTCATCGGCCAGGGCGTCGTCGAGCACTTTCAGAGCGGCCTGCACGGCGGCTGCGGCGGTGACGGCCAGCGGTCGGCGGTCCGGCTGGGTGGACAGCGCCTCGGCCGCCAGGCGGCGCTGCGCCTGCAGCCGCGCGAGCACGGTCTGCCAGGCGCGGTTGGCCGGCAGTGCGGCGTGCTGGAGCGCCGCGGTGTCGAGCTGGGCGGCGTAGCTGCGCAGCAGCAGCGCGCCGGGCAAGGAACCCAGCAGCAGGGCCAGGCAGGCGATGAGGACGAGCCGCGTTCGCAGGCTCCAGGCAGCGGGGGAGAAGGTCATGGGGCGACGCAGGCGAGGAAGGTCAGGCGACGAGCAGCGCGCGTTGCGGCGTGCGGCGGTCGATGAAGTAGCGGCTGCCGCCGGCGCGGCCCTTGGCCACGCGCTTGGGCTCGGCGAGCGCGGCGCTCAGCGCGCGGGCACCGTCGAAGTGGCCGGGCAGGTGCAGCACGGCGCCGGCCGAGAACGTGGGCAGCGGGTGGAAGCTGGGCTGGTTCTGCCGGTTCAGCGTCACGTAGCCGCCGGCAGCCAGGTGCTCGGCGGAGAAGAAGCTGCGCACGCCGGCGTCGAAGGCTTCACAGATGCGGGTGAGCCGCGCCTCCCAGTCGGCGCTGGTCAGTGCCATGACGAAGTCGTCACCGCCGATGTGGCCGACGAAGTCCAGCTGCGGGTCGGCGGCCTGGGTCAGCACGCGGGCCGCGAGGCGGATGATGTCGTCGCCGATGCGGTAGCCGTAGACGTCGTTGAGGGGCTTGAAGTGGTCGATGTCCCAGACGACGGCCGCGAAGGTCTCGCCGGCCTCGATGAGGCGGTCCAGGTGGTTGTCGATGGGCACGTTGCCCGGCAGCAGCGTCAGCGGGTTGGCGTAGCGCGCCGCGTGCACCTGCAGGTCGGACACGGCCTTGAGCAGGTCGGAGCTGCGGCCCGAGCCGAAATAGGCGCCCTCGCGGGTGACGATGAAGCCGTCGACGAGCAGCCGCTCATCGAGGTTGGCCAGGCCGTCACTCATGGCGCGCAGCGGCGTGGCGACATCGAAGACCAGCGGGTGGGCGTCCATCAGCGCCACGCAGCTGCGCTTGTCGAAGATGTCCATGAAGTAGCGCTCGGTGCTGCGCTTGAGCACGTGCAGCGAGCGCAGCACGCCGATGGGGCGTTGCTGGTCGTCGAGCACGGGGATGGCGAGCAACTGCTCGTCGCGGTGGAAGAGGTCCACAATGGCGCGGCAGTTCATCGCCGGTGTGACGGTCAGGCCGCGGCGGGCGAGCTGGGCCGCGCTCGTGATGGCGCCCTGGTCGAGCGGCAGCGCCAGGTCGTTCTGCAGCAGCCGGGGCAGTGCATCGGCCGCCAGGCGCCCGCTCCACTGCGCGCCCAGCGACGCACGGGGCGTGGCGCTGGGCCGGGCGAACAGGTAGCCCTGGCAGATGGACAGGCCCAGGCGGCGCAGCACGTCGAGGTCGGGCTCCTGCTCCAGCCCTTCGGCCACGACTTCGCAGCCGCTGGTGGCCGCCATCTCGACGATGCTGCGTACGAACTGCTGCTTCAGCGGCTCCTGGGCGATGCCGTCGATGAAGTGGCGGTCGATCTTGACGAAGTCGGGCCGCATCTCCATCCAGCGGCGCAGCGAGGCGAAGCCTTCGCCGAGGTCGTCCAGTGCGACGCGAAAGCCGTGCTCCCGCAGCGCCTGCAGTGCGTCGTCCAGCTGGGCGAGGTCATCCACCGGGCGGGTTTCGGTCAGCTCGATGACGACGCGTGATGTCGTCAGGCCCAGCGCGGCCAGTTCCGCCGCCAGCTCGGCGGCATGTTGGCGTGCACCGAGCAGCGTGTCTGCGGTGACATTCAGGAAGAGCTGGCCCGGCAGGCCCAGCTGCCTGAAGCGCTGGATGGCCCGCCGCACGATGAGGTGTTCCAACTCGACAAGGCGCCCCAGCCGGGCGGCCGCGTCGAACAGCACCAGCGGTGAGTGCAACGGCCCGTTGGCCGGGCCACGCGTCAGCGCCTCGAAGCCGTAGATCTCGGCCCGGTCGATGGCCACCAGGGGCTGGAAATGCAGGTCGAAGCTGCGGTGCTGGATCAGCGCGTCAAGCGCGGCGGCAAGGGGATCGGGCGCTGGCGCGCGCATGGGGAAGGCTCCGGGTCGGCGGGCCGGCCCGAGACGTCCGGCCGGCTTGCGGCGCGGATTCTTGAAACACCTTGTGACATGCGGGTGACCCGCGTCACGCGCTGCCCGCCCGTGCCAATTCCGTCACGACCTGTGCGCGGCGTCAGCGCGTTCGCCGCACCGTCAGCCGGCTGCCTCGATGACGTATTGCACCCGTTGCTGGCCCTGCCATTCGTCGAGGCTCAGCCGGTAGGCCAGCGTGGCCTGCTCGGGCAGCATGTCGATGTGGTTGAACCAGATGCCGTCGATCAGCCGGCCGCCCTGGCGCAGGCGCAGCTTGAGGTGCTTCTCGCCCACCAGCCGTTGCGACACCAGCTCGAAACGGTCACAGAACACCGGCGCCTCGAAGCCCTGGCCCCACACCTGGCCATCCAGCAGGCGCGCGGTCTCGGGCGTGGCGGCCTCGGGGGGCAGCTTGCCGTCGTGGCGCAGCGTGCGGGTCAGGTCTTGCTCGTCCAGCCATTCCTCGGCCACGCGGGCCAGCGCGAGCGCAAAGCGCTGGACGAGTTCGACATCGCCGCCGGCCAGCGTGGCGCCGGCCGCCATCGCGTGCCCGCCGAACTTGGCCAGCAGCTCGGGCTCGCGCTTGCTGACGAGGTCCAGCGCGTCGCGCAGGTGAAAGCCAGGGATGGAGCGACCCGAGCCCTTCAGATGGCCATCGGCGCCGCGCGCGAACACGAAGGTCGGGCGGTGCACGCGGTCCTTGATGCGCGACGCGACGATGCCGACCACGCCTTCATGGAACTCGGCATCGAACAGCGCGACGGCCGGTGGCAGCGCGCCGGACAGCGCCTCCACCAGCGCGTCCAGCCGCGCCTCGGCCATCTCGCGCATGCCGCTTTCGATTTCGCGGCGCTCGCGGTTGATGGCGTCCAGTTGCGTGGCCAGCGCCAGCGCGCGCTCGGGGTCGTCGGTCGTCAGCGTCTCGATGCCCAGCGTCATGTCGGCCAGGCGGCCAGCCGCGTTGATGCGCGGGCCCAGGGCGAAACCGAGGTCGAAGCCCTGAGCCTTGGAGGCATCGCGCTTGGCCGCGCCGAACAGCGCCATGACGCCCGGCTGCGCACGGCCCGCGCGCATGCGGCGCAGGCCTTGTGCGACGAGGCGCCGGTTGTTGGCGTCCAGTTTCACGACGTCGGCCACGGTGCCCAGGGCCACCAGGTCCAGCAGGCCGTCCAGTCGGGGCTCGGGCTGCGGCAGCAGGCCGCGTGTGCGCAACTCGGCACGCAGGCCCAGCAAGGTGTAGAAGGCCACGCCCACGCCGGCCAGCGATTTGCTCGGGAAGGTGCAGCCGGGCTGGTTGGGGTTGACGATGGCGTCGGCCTCGGGAACGACCACGGCGCCGTCGACGACGGCGGGCAGGTGGTGGTCGGTCACCAGCACCTTCAGGCCGACGGCGCGCGCGTGGGCCACGCCGGCCAGGCTGGCGATGCCGTTGTCCACCGTGACCAGCAGTTCGGGCTTTTGCTCGAGCGCGAGGTCCACGATGGTGGGTGTGAGCCCATAGCCGTGAACGGCGCGGTCGGGCACGACATAGCCGAGCTGGTCGGGCTGCGCGCCCAGCAGCCCGAGGCCGCGCAGCATGACGGCGCAGGCGGTGGCGCCGTCGCAGTCGTAGTCGGCCACGATGACGATGCGCTCATGCCGCTGGATGGCATCGGCCAGCAGCGCGGAGGCCTCGGGCAGGCCCTTGAGGCCGGCGGGCGGCAGCAGCTGCGCGAGGTTGTCGTCCAGCTCTGCGGCCTCGCGCACGCCACGTGCGGCCAGCAGCCGCGCCAGCAGCGGCGCGATGCCGGCCTGCTCCAGCGCCCAGGCGGTGCGCGGTGGCACTTCGCGTTCAACGAGCTTGGGGCTGTTCACAGCGCCTCCAGCACGGCGGCGGCGTCGGCGCCTTTCCAGCGCCGCATGAGCCGGTCCAGCAGGGACAGCGGCTGCGCCGTGAAGCGGCGCGCCTGGCGTTCGCCGCAGAGTGTCAGGCTGTCCAGCGGCTGTGTGAGCGGTCCGGCGTCCAGGCGTTGCCACGCCTCCACCCAGGCGGCGAGATTGCCGTTCAGCAGCGGCGCGGTCAGGCGGTCGTCGATGGTCACGTCGAGCGGTTGGCCGTTGCTGCGGCCGATGTCGCCGATCCAGACCGAATTGATCACCAACTGGCCGTTGGCCTCGCGGGCCTGGTTCAGCGCATGCTCGTGCAGCAGCATCTGCGCCTCGTTCTGCCAGCGGCGCAGCACGCGGCTGTCGGGCAGCCAGGGCTCGATGGCGCGGCCGGCGACGCGCTCGAAGCTGGCGGCCTGCAGGCCGTCGAGTGCGCTGGCGTGGCCGATGGCCCAGCGCGTGGCGTCCAGCAGCCGCCATTGCCAGCCCTCGTGCTCGGGCCACAGCGCGCGCAGCAACTCGGCGAAGCGCGCCGCGTCGGATTCCGACAGTTCCAGCGCCGCCGGCGGCAGCACGTCGACGCCGTCCGTGCCCACCGCGAGGTGAACCGGCGTCATCAGCGCCCAGCTCAGCTCGGGCCCGGCCTCGACGGCCCAGGCAGCCGCGCTCGGCTCGGCCTGGCCGCGCAGCGCTGCGACGGCGAGCTGGTGGGGTAGGTGAGGGGCGTATTCATCGCTGCCCCAGGTGTCGGCGGCGCTGAGCCGTGTCAGTTGTGTCGTGAGGTTGGGCAGGTTCAGGCCGGCGAACGCATGCCGCGCGGCTTCATCCATCGCCGTGGCATGGGGAATCATCAGATGCATGGCAGGATTATCCGAATCCTTGTGGAAGCACGGGCGGGCTTCCATCAGGTTGTCATAAAGCGTTCATACACTTTTCATCATGACCGATCCCCAATCGCCGCCCCCGCTGAAGCTGCTCAATCGCGAACAGGCCATCCTGGAGTTCAACCGCCGCGTGCTGGCCCAGGCGCAGCGAGAGGACGTGCCGTTGCTGGAGCGGCTGCGCTATGTGTGCATCGTCTCCAGCAACCTTGACGAGTTCTTCGAGGTGCGTTTCGCCGACATGCTGGACGCGGCGCGCGACCCGCTCAGCCCGGTCACGGGTCAGGACGTGGACCGTGTCGGGCGCGCCGCGCACACGTTGATCGACGAGCAGTATCACGTGTTCAACGAACAGCTGATGCCGCTGCTGCGCAAGGAGCGCATCGTCATCCTCAACCACGCCGACCGCGACGAGCCGCAGCGCGCCTGGGTGGCGAAGTTCTTCGAGCGCGAGGTCAAGCCGCTGCTGGTGCCGGTGGGCCTGGACCCCGCTCATCCGTTCCCGCAGGTGGCCAACAAGTCGCTGCATTTCGTGGCGCGGCTGTCGGGCAAGGATGCCTTCGGGCGCGACAACCGCATCGCCATCGTCAAGGTGCCGCGGGTGCTGCCGCGGGTCATCAAGCTGCCCAGCAACTTGAGCGACGGCCGGCAGGCCTTCGTGCTGCTGACCAGCGTCATCCGCGCGCATCTCGAGGACTTGTTCCCGGGTCGCAAGGTCGAGGCCTTCTCGCAGTTCCGCGTCACGCGTGACTCCGACCTCGAGGTGGACGAGGAGGAGATCGCGAACCTGCGCCATGCGCTGCGCTCGGGGCTGACCACGCGTCATTTCGGGCGGGCCGTGCGGCTCGAGGTGGTGAACACCTGCCCGGCGGAGCTGTCGGAGTTCCTGCTGGAGCAGTTCGGTCTGCCGCCGGCGGCGCTGTACCGCGTCAACGGGCCGGTGAATCTCGTGCGGCTCAACGAACTCATCGACCAGACGGACGCCCCGGCCCTGCGTTTCAAGGCCTTCGAGCCGGCCTGGCCCACGGGCCGGTTGCCCCGGCACAAGTCCATCTTCGACCGCGTGCGCAAGGGCGATGTGCTGCTGCATCACCCGTTCGAGAGCTTCGAGCCCGTCGTGCAGATGCTGCGCGAGGCGGTGGCCGACCCCGATGTGCTCGCCATCAAGCAGACCATCTACCGCACCGGCGCCAAGAGCGAGCTGATGGACCTGCTCATCGAGGCGGCGCGGCGGGGCAAGGAGGTGATGGCGGTCGTGGAGCTGAAGGCGCGCTTCGACGAAGAGGCCAACATCAACTGGGCCGAGCGGCTGGAGGCCGTGGGCGCGCAGGTGGTGTACGGCATCGTCGGCTACAAGACGCATGCCAAGCTGCTGCTCGTCACGCGGCGCGAGAGCGGCAAGCTGCGCCGCTACGCCCATCTCTCGACCGGCAACTACAACCCCAAGACCGCGCGGCTCTACACCGACCTGGGCCTGCTGACGGCTGACGCCGACCTCACGTCGGACGCGGACTCCGTGTTCCGCCAGCTGGCTTCGCTGGGCAAGTTCAAGGCGCCGCGCCGCATGCTGCTGGCGCCGTTCAACATGCACAGCCGCATGCTGGAGCTGCTGGCGCTCGTGGAGGGCGCTGCCCGGCAGGGTTACGCGGGGGCGCGCGTGGTCATCAAGATCAACGCGCTGACGGATGCAGAGCTGATCCACGGCTTGCTGCGGGCGGCGCAGGCTGGGGCCAAGGTGGACCTGGTCGTGCGTGGCGCCTGCATGCTGCCGCCGGGGCTGCCGGGCGTCAGCGAGAACATCGTCGTGCGCTCGGTCGTCGGCCGCTTCCTGGAGCATTCGCGCATCTGCTATTTCCGCTGGGCGGACGGCGATGACGGCGAGGCGCTGTTCCTGTCCAGCGCCGACTGGATGAGCCGCAACATGTTCCGCCGCATCGAGGTGGCCTGGCCGGTGGTGGATGCGCGGCTGCGCCAGCGCGTCATCGACGAGGCGCTGATGCCCTATCTGTACGACACGCTGGACGCCTGGCAGCTGGGCCCGGACGGACGCTCCGTGCGGATCGCCGGCAACGGGCAGGTCAGCGCCCAGCAGGCCCTGATGCGCCTCTACAGCGATGCTGGCTGAACGGTCGAACGGCGCCGGCCCCGGGTGAGGCGACAATCCGCCCACCATGGACCTCATCCTCTGGCGCCACGCCGAAGCCGAAATCATCGCGCCCGGCCAGGACGATCTGCAGCGCGTGCTGACGCCCAAGGGCGAGCGGCAGGCGCGTCGCATGGCGGCCTGGCTCAACCACCGGTTGGCGGCGTCGACGCGGGTGCTCGTCAGCCCTGCCGTGCGCTGCCGCCAGACGGCCGACGCGCTGGGCCGGGAGGTTCGGGTCATGCCCGCGATCGCTCCCGATGCACCGATCGAGGCACTCATCGAGGCGTCGCGCTGGCCGCGCTCCAGTGAGCCGGTGCTGCTGTGCGGCCACCAGCCCACGCTGGGCCGGCTCGCCGCGCATCTGCTGGCAGGCGTGGCGCAGGAGTGGGCCGTCAAGAAAGGCGCCGTCTGGTGGCTGCGCTGGCGCCAGCGTGATGGCGAGCCCGAGGTGACGCTGCACGCGGTGCAAGGCCCCGACGCGTTGTAGGGGCCGCGACCGCCCCAGCTGCGGCGCGCGCGACCTGCGCTATCGTGCGCCGCGATTCCCCGGCCCCCGTCTTTCTGCCGTTTGCTTTGACCATGATGTCTGTTCTTGTTCGCCGCGCCTCGCTCGCGGCCCTGTTGCTGGCACTCGCCGGCTGTTCCGTCCCGCTGACCCAGACACCGCCGCCGCCGGTGGTCACGCTGCCGCCGGTCGTCACGCCGCAGCCGCCGGTGGTGGACCCGATTCCCGTCGTCAAGCCGCCGCCGAAGCCGCCGCGCCTGGGGCTGGCGCTGGGCGGCGGTGCGGCTCGTGGCTTCGCCCATGTGGGCGTGCTGCAGGTGCTGGAGGAGAACGGCATCAAGGTGGACGTCGTCGCCGGCACGTCGGCGGGCAGCCTCATCGCGGCCATCTATGCCTCGGGCAAAAACGGCAAGGAGCTGCAGGCCATGGCCGAGGGCATGGACGAGGGGGCCATCACCGACTGGTCGTTCCCGCTGCGCGGGCTGATCCGCGGCGAGGCGCTGGCGCGTTTCGTGCGCGACAAGACGGGCGGCAAGGGCATCGAGCAGATGACGGTGCCGCTGGGCATCGTCGCCACCGACCTCTACGACGGCTCGCCCATCCTGTTTCGCAGCGGCGACACGGGCACGGCGGTGCGGGCCTCCAGTGCGGTGCCGGCGGTGTTCCAGCCGGTCAAGATCGGCCAGCGTGAATATGTCGACGGCGGCCTGGTGTCACCGGTGCCGGTTCGCTTTGCGCGCGAGATGGGTGCCCAGGTCATCATCGGCGTGGACATCTCCTCGCCGCCCGAGAAAGACCCGCCGGGCGACGCTTTCCGCATGCTGATGCAGACCTTCTCCATCATGGGCCGCAGCATCAACACCTTCGAGCTGCGCGAGGCCGATGTGGTCATCAGGCCTCGTCTGGACGGCGTCGGCAGTGCCGACTTCACCGCCCGCCGCCGCGCCATCCAGGCCGGCCGCGAGGCTGCCCAGGCCGTGCTGCCGCTGATTCGCCAGCGCATCGCCGAGAAGACGCGCTGATCTGCGTGGCCGGGCGTCAGGCCCGGCCGATTCGCTGATCACTCAGCGACCCCTCACCGACGACCCAGCCAGGCCGTCAGGACGGCCAGCACCTCGGCCCGCTCCGGTTCGTTGAAGAGTTCGTGGAACAGCTCGGGCCAGGGCCGGGTCGCGACGACATTCGCCGGGGCGGCTGCGGCAAAGGCCTCGCTGCCGCGCGGCGCGACGCAGCGGTCCGCGCCGGCCCACATCAGCAGCGTGGGCACCTGCCAGCGCGGCGCGTCGGCGATGACGCGGGCGCCGGCGTCGAGGATGAAGCGTGTCAGCCGCGCCGTGATGCGGTCGTGCACCAGCGGGTCGGCGGTGTAGGCGGCCACGACGGCAGCGTCGCGGCAGATCCAGGCCGGCTTCAGCCCGTTGCCGACGGCGAGGCCCGGCGTGAGCTTTTCCGCCATCGCCAACGCCAGCTTCTGCGCGCTGCTCAGGCCGGCGTCCAGCGCTGGCGATGACAGCACCAGCCCGTCCAGCGGACGCTGCCACGGTGCCGGGGCGGCTAACAGGGATTCGGCGGCGAAGCGTGCCGCGATGGCGCCACCCAGGCTGTGCCCGAGCAGCACGAAGCGGCTGCCCGGCGTGCGCACGGCGTCGATGACGCGGGCGGTGTCGCGCAGCAGCGCGTCGTGGTCGGGGATGTCGCCGCGTGGGCCGTCGCTGCGCCCGTGGCCGCGGTGATCCCAGCCGTGCACATGCCAGCCGGCCGCGTTGATCGCCTGGGCGACCGGCACATAGCGCGCGCCATGCTCGCCCAGACCGTGGACGATGAGGACCTGGCCGCGCGCCGAGCCGGGCGGGTTGCCAGGCGTACTGGCGGGCCAGTGATGGGTGTGAAGGCGAAGGCCGTCGTCGGTGGTGATCATCACGTCGCCGGTTGAGCAGGGGCGGACAGTCTAGAAGCCTCTCGCCGCGAGCCCAGCACACGTGCGTAGGCCCAGGTGAACTCGGCACCCAGCAGCAGGATCTGCGCCGAGAAGTACACCCACACCAGCAGCGCGACGACGGAGGCGGCCGCGCCGAAGCCCGACGCGACACCGCTGCTGCGCAGGTACAGGCCGATGGCGCCGCGCCCCAGCTCGAACAGCCCCGCCGTCACCAGCGCGCCCAGCAGCACATCTCGCCACGCAATGCGGGCGCGCGGCATCCATTTGAAGATCAGCGCGAACACGGCGACGACCAGCCCCTGGCTGATGAGCATGTTGGCGACGCCGGCGACATACAGCCAGGCGCCGAACCAGGGCCGCCACCAGGTCTCGGCCGCCGCCATCAGGGCGCCCAGCAGCAGCGAGACGAGCAGCAGGAAGCTCAGCCCGAGGATCAGGCCGAAGCTCAGCAGCCGGGCGCGCAGCCAGGCCCACCAGCCTTGCAGCGGCCGTGCGGGCGCGCGCCAGATGGTGTCCAGCGCATCCTGCAGTTCGGCGAACACCGTCGTTGCGCCCACCAGCATCAGCGCCAGCCCGATGCCGGTGCTAAGCCACCCGCCGACCGGCCAGGCCACGCTGCGCAGCATCTGCTCGATGGTGCTGGCCGCCGCGCCGCCCAGCAGGCCGGCGAGCTGCGCGAAGAGCTCGCCGCGCACGGCGTCGCCACCCCACACCAGGCCCGCCACCGACACGACGATGAGCAGCAGCGGTGCCAGCGAGAACAGCGTGTAGTAGGCCAGCGCCGCCCCCATGCGCGGGCCCCGGTCGTCGAGAAAGCCATCCACTGTCAGCCGCAGCACGCGGCCCAGCGGGGCGAGGGTGGAGGCGAACAGCGAGCCGGTCATGCCGGCAGTCTGGCCGGGCTGTGCGGGCCCGGCTGTAGGACGGGGGGCCGACTGCCCGTCTACTTCAGCGGGCTCCCCGGCGGCGCGTCAATGCCGGATCTCGATGCCGCCGCAGGTGACCGTGCCGCGCAGCACGAGCCGGGCACTGGCCGGTGAGGGCGACACGGTCTTGTCCTCCACGCCGCCCAGCGTCGCGGCGACTTCCACGACGACCTGCCAGTCGCGTGGCACGTGCAGCTCGACGCCGCTGAAGCGCGCGTGGATCTCCAGCACCGCCTCGGGGCCGTCGATGGCGGCCTGGGTCAGATCGAGCTTCACACCGCCGAAGGTGCTCGTGATGCGGCCGCCGCGGAACTGGCGCGAGTCGTGACGCTGGCTGACGGCGCTGAAGCTGGCGTCGATGTCCACAAGCCCGCCGTGCTCGAGGGTCGCCGCGGGCAGGGCCGCGCTGCTGACGCCCGGCCAGACGCCGCGCAGCAGGATGGACACGCCCGCCAGGATGACGAAGACCGGCCACCAGTCACGCCAATGGAAATGCATGAAGCCCAGGTTCTCGACGGTCAGCACCAGGCCCACGCCCACCAGGATGGCACCGAACACACCGCTGCCGTGGCGTGCCGGCCAGGCCAGCCGGGCCAGGCCCCACAACACCAGGCCCAGGGGCCAGAAGGTGCGCAGCAGCGCCCTGTCGAACAGGCGCAGGTTGTCCAGCAGGGCCAGCACGCCGAAGGCGATGACGGCCAGGCCCAGCAGGACCCGATGGCCGCCCTGGGGCGAGGACGGGGGAAGGGGGGAAGTTGGCATGGGCAGCATCCGGCGTGGTGAGGATCGCAAGTAGAACCCGCCTTTGGCTCAGCCGCGCTCGGCCTGCGCGGCGCCGCGGCGGCTCAGCAACGACAGGCCGCCCAGGATGACGAATAGCGGCCAGATCTGATGCAGCCCGATGTCGGTCAGGCCCAGGTTCCTGGCGAGCATCGTGCTGCCGATCACCAGCAGCACGGCGCCCGGCATCCAGCCGCTGCTGCGCTGCCAGACCAGCCGGTCCAGGCCCACCAGCATCAACACGAGCGGCCAGAAGGTTTGCATCAGTGCAAGGTCGAACAGGTTGCGGGCGTCCAGCAGCGCGAGCGTGCCGAAGGCGATGAGGGCCAGCCCCAGCACGGCGCTGCGTGCGCGGACTTGGCTGGGGCTCAGCGTGGAAGCGGTCGGGTGGTTCATGGCGTGCTCCGGTGGGTGAATGACCACAGTGGACCGCTATCGGCGCGGCTTGGCGACGCCCGTGCGCCAGGCGAACCGGGACGGCGACGAATCGACAGCCGGCGGCGCTGAAATGAAAAAAGCCCGGTGCGGTGCACCGGGCTTTGCGGGGGGGCGGGAAGCGACGGCCGTCTCGGCCGGCCGCTTCAGGCGGCGCGCTTGGCGGCGCGGGTGGCCGTCTGCGTGGCCTTCACGGCCTGCGAGGTGGCGGCCTGGAAGTTGGCTTCGGCGACCTCGACGGCCTGCTTGGTGGCCTTTTGCACCGACTCGAAGGCGTTGTTGGCGGCGGCCACGGCCGACTTCACCAGCGCCACGGCGTTTTCGGTGCCGGCCGGCGCGTTCTTGGCGGCGGTGTCGACCATGGAGGAGAAGGTCTTCTGCACGTCGGCGAACTGCGACTCGGCGACCTTGGCCACTTCGGCGCCGGTGCTGGAGGCGATGTCGTAGATGTGGCGGCTGTAGGAAGCGGCCTTCTCGGCGGTGGGCTGCAGCAGCGCGGCTTGCAGGGCCAGCAGCTCTTGCGCGTCTTTGACGGACAGCGCCGCAGAAGTCGTGTCGGCCGCTTCGGTCAGCGCGGTCTTGGCGACTTGCAGGTTCAGCTCGACGAGCTTTTCCACGCCTTCGAATGCCTTGTTCGTCAGGCCGAAGAGCGTTTCGACGTTAGCTTTGTGGGCAGCAAGGATCTGTTCAGCGGTCAGCATGGTGCGTCTCCGAGTTGGGGGGGTAAACCGGCTGCAGTGCGTTTGCTGCGCTGCAACATGACCCGAATCATAAGATCGCTTTCGCAGATTGCAAGTTATTTTTGTGCGGTGCAGCAAATTCTGGGGGCAAGGCGCTGGCCGAGGTGCGAGAGGTCATCGAACGCCGGATGAGTGCCGGTCGCAGGCTCGGACTGTCAGGCCGTTCGAGCCTCCGCGCCGTCGGTCCGGCCCGTTGACCCGGACAATGCCGCAGACCACGCGCGGTGACGCCATCCCCCGCCAGCGCTAGTGCCATGCTTGCCTTCCATTCCGACGCCCACAGCCTCGCGTTGCCTCCCGGCCATCGCTTTCCGCAGTCCAAGTACCGCCTGCTGCGCGAGCACTTCGAGCGTGAACCGGGCCGGCTGCGCCTGCAGCCCGCGCCAGCCGCGAGCGAGGGCGAACTGGCCTTGGCCCACACGCCTGACTATGTGGACGCGGTGCTGCTGGGCCGGCTCAGTGCCGCGCAGCAGCGCGAGATCGGCTTTCCGTGGAGCCCGTCCATGGCCGAGCGCTCGCGCCGTTCTGTCGGTGCCAGCATCGCGGCGGCGCGCGCGGCCCTGGCGGAGGGTGTGGCGGCCAACCTGGCGGGCGGAACCCACCACGCCTATGCCGACAAAGGATCGGGTTATTGCGTCTTCAACGACGTCGCCGTGGCCGCGCGGCTGATGCAGGCGGAGTGGGCGCGCAGCCACCGCAGCCTGCTGCGCGTGCTCGTCATCGACCTGGACGTGCACCAGGGCAATGGCACGGCGGCCATATTTCGTGACGACGACACCGTGCTGACGTTCTCCATGCACGGTGCGCGCAACTTTCCGTTCCGCAAGGAGCCCAGCGACCTCGATGTCGACCTGCCAGACGGCTGCGGCGACGCCGACTACCTGGCCGCGCTGGACGCGGCGATGGCCGAGGTCTGGCGGCGCTGTCAGCCGGGCCTGGCCTTCTATCTTGCTGGTGCCGATCCGCATGAGGGCGACCGGCTGGGGCGGCTCAAGCTGAGCTTTGAGGGGCTGGCCGAGCGCGACCGCCGCGTGCTGGACGCCTTGCGCGAGCGGCGCATTCCGGTGGCGCTGAGCATGGCAGGCGGCTATGGGCACGACCTCGCGACCACGGTCGCCGTGCAGGTCGCCACACTGACGCTGGCGGCGCAGTCGTGGGCGCGCTGGCAGGGCGCCGACTGACGCGGCGCCCTGCCGCGTCAGCCCCGCTTTTCCATCACTCGCGGGCGACCGCTTCGACCTGGATGCGCAGCTGCACGTCCATCTTGAAGCCCCAGTCCTTGCCGGCCGACAGGCCGAAGTCCTCGCGGTTGAAGCTGCCGGCGGCGTCGGCGCCGCAGAAGTCGCGCTTGAGCATCGGATGCGGGATGCACTTGAGCTGGTTCACCGTCAGCGTCAGCGGGCGGGTCTGGCCGTTCAGCGTCAGCTCGCCGAGCACGCGCGCGGGCACGCCGCCGGTGCCGCCGTCGAACCGACCCTTGAAGCTGGCGGTCGGATTCTTCTCGACGTTGAAGAACTTGTCGCCGCGAGCCCACGCGTTCATCGCGTCCAGGCCGAAGTCGATGCTCGCCAGCTCCATCTGCACGTCCACGTTGCCGGCGCCGCTGGCCTTGTCGTAGACGATGGTGCCGCTGCTCTTGTTGAGCTTGCCGCGCCAGAACGACAGGCCCATGTGGTCGGCCTCGAAGCTGGGATAGGTGTGCGTGGGCTCGATGTCATAGGTGATCGGCGCGGCCTGGGCGAGCGGGGCGGCGAGCAGGGCGGTCAGAACGGCGAGATGCTTCATCGGGGTTCCTTGAATGGAGGGCGGGATGCCTGACACTACGACGAAGCAGCCGCGCGGATGTCGACAGCGGCCATCATCGCCGCCATGAACTTTCGCCCACTGCTCGTCCTGTCCGCGTTTGCCCTGGTGTCCTGCGCGCCGTTGCCGCCCCCACAGCAACCCGCCGAGAAGCGCTACACCGCCGCGGAGCTGCTGGCGATGAAGCCCGGTGACCTGGCCTGGCCGGCCACGTCCGTCGAGGGCGAGCGGTCACTGCGCGAAGGCGTGCAGGCCGACATCCGCGCCCGCCTCGCGCTCCCCCCCGGCCCCGAGCGCGACGCAGCGCTGCCTCGGCTGTTCGACCTCGTGGCGCAGTACAACGTCGAGATCGACGCGGCGCGCCCGTTGCTGCTCGACGCGCTGCCCACGCTGGGCCAGCGCGACGCCGAGTTCCAGCGCGCCCTGTTGACGGCGGCGCACACGCTGTACGCGGCCGAGGCCGCCCCGCTGATCTGGCCGCTGCTGCCGCAGCTGACGGCGAGCAAGCCCTTCGCGATCGCCGCCTACGCGCTGCTGCAGGCCGATGGCGCGGCGGCCGACCGTCTGCGCACGCAGGTGCCGCAGCAATTCCCCGCCTGGGCGGAGGACGCGCGGCTGACCGCGCTGATGCGCCGCCTGCAGCCCTCGGCCGCCGTGCCGCCGCCGCTGCCCGAACTGTTGGCCGCCCCCTTGCGGCCGGGCTTCCCGGCGCTGTTCAGCCTGCAGCGCCCGGGCCGTCAAGCCATGGGACTGGCGCTGGTGCGCGGGGCGGACGGCCGCTTCGTGCGCGAGGCCGGCGGGCAGCTCTTCACGTCACCGCAGCTCGCGCTGGCGCGCAGCGGCCTGCCGGGCACGATCACCAACGGCAACACGCCGCAAGGCCTGTTCGCCATCGTCGGCGCCGGCCGGGCGACCAACCCCAACATCGGCCCCACGCCGTATCTGCTCAGCAAGCTGCCGCTGGAGGCCGGCGTGGCGGAGTTCGAGCACGGGGTCAGCGCCGACACGGCCGCGTGGAGCGAGGCCGTCTATGACAGCTTCCTGCCGCCGAGCTGGCGTGGCGTGTCGCCGCTGAAGGAGGCCTGGCTCGCCGGGCGGGCCGGCCGCGATGAGTTGCTCGTGCATGGCACGACGATCAACCCGGCCTATTACGCCGGCACGGGCTACTTTCCCGGCACGCCGCAGCAGGGCTGCCTGGTCTCCAGCGAAGACTGGGACCCCGCCACCGGCGGGCTGCTGGCCAGCCGCCAGCTGACGCTGGCCCAGGTGTACGCAGCGGCCAGCCCGCGCGCCGACCTGGCGGGCTATCTGATCGTCGTCGAGCTGCCGGGCGACGGGCCGGTCACGCCGGCCGAGGTGCTGGCGCTGGTGACGGCAGCGGGCCGTTGATCTGCGTTCAATTGCAAGCCCATGCCCATCCTTCAGCTGACACCTCCCACGCTCGACGGCGCCGATGAACTGCTGCGCTTCGAGACCGACAACCGCGCGTATTTCGAGGCCCGCATCAACGCACGACCCGCGGCCTACTACTCGCCCGACGGCGTGCGCGCGGCCATCGCGCTGGCCGCGCGCGAGGCCGCCGAGGACAAGGGTTATCAGTTCCTCGTGCGCACCGGGGCGGGCGAGCTGGTCGGCCGCGTAAACCTGGCCGGCGTGAAGCGCACGCATTTCCATATGGCCGACCTCGGCTACCGCATCGCCGAGTCGGCCGGCGGCAAGGGCTATGCAAGCGAGGCCGTGCGGCTGGTGCTGGCCAAGGCGTTTGGCGAGCTGGGCCTCATGCGCCTGGAGGCCAACGCGCGCGTCGGCAACGAGGGGTCGATCAAGGTGCTGTTGCGCAACGGCTTTCGCGAGTTCGGCCGGTCGACGCAGAGCTTTCTGCTGGGCGGCGTCTGGCACGACCGCCTGCACTTCGAGCGCCGCGCGCCATGAGTGGCGCGCTGCTCGACGAGCTGCGGCGCCTGGAACTCGAGCTTCACCATCCCGGCGTCAAGCTCGACGAGGCCCGCCTGCAGGCCTTGCTGCACGCCGGCTTTCACGAGGTGGGGCGCTCGGGCCTGCCCTATGACCGGGCGACGGTCGTGCGCTTTCTGGCCGAACAGGGGCGCAGCCCGGCGCCGCTGCCGGAGGTCGTCTCCGACGCATTTGCCGTGCACCCGCTGGGGCCGGCCGCGGCCTTGCTGACCTTCCGTTCGGCCAACTGTCTAGTCCAGCGAATCAGTGAAATCGGTGGTGCGTGAGCCCCTGGCCAGCCGCAATCAAGGCGCAAGCGCGCAGGCGTGTAGGCACCCGGCAAGCGCTTGCAACGCGGAGTGCGGCTGGCCAGGGACTCACCCTTCGGGCAGGGGGCAGGCCGGGTCGGCCGCGTCGTTGCAGCGCTTGCCAAGGCGGCCAGCCTTGGCTGCGCGCTGCGCCTAGCCGCCAGCCCGGCCAGCCCCCTGCGCACCACCGATTTCACTGATTCGCTGGACTAGTCGACGGCAGCCTCACGCGGCACACCTTGCGTTCATCCGTGTGGCTCAAGGAGGGTGAGTGCTGGCAGCTCTTTCACCACCAGGGCACGCCGGCCGCAGCGCCCTGGTGAGCCGTGCCGCTCAGGCCGTCGGGTAGGTGCCGGGCCTGAGAATGTCCCGCGTCACCTGGGTCAGCTGCGTGTGGCCGCAGAAGGCCATCGTCACGTCCAGTTCCTTGTGCAGGATCTGCAGCGCCTTGGTCACGCCGGCCTCGCCCATGGCGCCCAGGCCGTAGGCCATCGCGCGGCCGATCATCGTGCCGCGGGCGCCCAGCGCCCAGGCCTTGAGCACGTCCTGGCCGCAGCGGATGCCGCCGTCCATCCAGACTTCCGTCTGCGAGCCCACCTCGGCCACGATGGCCGGCAGCGCGTGGATGCTGCTCGGCGCACCGTCCAGTTGCCGGCCGCCGTGGTTGCTGACGACGATGGCGTCCGCGCCGGCCTGCGCGGCCAGCTTGGCGTCTTCCACTTCCATGATCCCCTTCAGGATCAGCTTGCCGCCCCATTTCTCCTTGACCCAGGCGACGTCGGCCCAGGACAGGCGCGGGTCGAACTGTTCGTTCGTCCAGGCCGAGAGGGAGCGCATGTCGCTGACACCGTTCACATGGCCGACGAGGTTGCGGAAGGTGTGGCGCTTCGTGCCCGCCATGCCGAAGCACCAGCGCGGCTTGGTGGCGAGGTTAAGGATGTTCTTCAGCGTCGGCCGCGGCGGCGCGGTGAGGCCGTTCTTCAGGTCCTTGTGGCGCTGGCCGATGACCTGCAGGTCCAGCGTCAGCACGAGGGCCGAGCACCTGGCGGCACGGGCACGCTCGATCATGCGGGCCATCGCGTCACGGTCTCGCATCATGTAGAGCTGGAACCAGAACGGCGATGTGGTGTTCTCGGCGATGTCCTCGATGGAGCAGATGCTCATCGTGCTCAGCGTGAACGGGATGCCGAACTTCTCGGCGGCCCGCGCGGCGTGGATCTCGCCGTCGGCGTGCTGCATGCCGGTGAGGCCCACCGGCGCGATGGCGACGGGCATCTTGGCATCCTGGCCGATCATCTTCACCGCCGTGCTGCGGCCTTCCATGTTGACGGCCACGCGCTGGCGCAGCTTGATGGCCTGGAAGTCGCTCTCGTTGGCGCGGTAGGTGGTTTCGCTCCAGGAGCCGGAGTCGGCGTAGTCGTAGAACATGCGCGGCACGCGCTTTTCGGCCAGCAGGCGCAGGTCTTCGATGCAGGTGATGACGGGCATGGCGGGGCGGGTCGGCAGGGAAAGTCCGCCATGCTAGGCCGGCCGTGGCGGGTGACGGCCGGAAAAAAACTCAGCGGTCGCCGGAAGAGTTTTCCGCGCCGCCGATGGCCGCGCAGTGCGCCCGCAGCCAGCCCGCGAACGCCTGCGCCGCCGGGCTGGCGCGGTGCGTGATCAGCCCGTACTGGCGCTCGGCCGGCACGGTCAGCGCAAAAGGCTGCACGAGCCGGCCTTCCGCCAGCTCGTGGCGGGCCAGGCTCAGACGAGCGAGCGCCACGCCCTGGCCCGCGAGCGCAGCGGCCAACACCAGGCCCAGGTCCACCAGCCGCGGGCCGGTGTCGGGCTCGGGGGTGTCTTGCAAACCGGCGGCGCGCAACCAGGGGGCCCAGGGCTGCAGTGGCGTGCGCAGCAGCGGCAGCGCAAGCAGGTCGGCCGCGGTGCTCAGCGGCGCGTGCCGGGCCAGCAGCGACGGCGCCGCGAGCGGGGTGAGCCGATCCTGCAGCAGCACCTGGCCCGCCGCGAGGTCGTCCGGCACGGCGCCGTGCCGGATCTCGACATCGGCACCCGCGTCTCCTTCGGCGAGCAGCGGTACCGACAAGGTCAGCTCCAGTTCGATGTCCGGGTGGGCGGCCGCGAAGCCGGGCAGGGCCGGCACGATGAGCTGGCGGGCGAAAGTGGGGGTGGAGCTGACGTGCAAGCGCTCCCGCCGGGTGCCGGCACGCTGGTGCAGGGGCATGGCCTGCAGCAACGCCAGCGCCTGGCGCACCTGGGGCAGGTATTCATGGCCGGCCGGCGTGAGGCTCAGGCCACGAGGGGGCTGGCGCACGAACAGGGGCAGGTCGAGCCGCTCTTCCAGGCCGGCGACGCGTTTGGCGACGGCGCTCGCCGTGAGGGCCAGTTCGGCGGCCGCCGCCTCGAAGCTGCCGGCGCGCGCCACGGCCTCGAAGGCGAGCAGGGCGTCGAACGACGGCAGGCGGATGGGGCGTTCGGTCATGCAGGCCTCGTCGCCGCAGGCTGGCCGGCGATGGCGAGTGGCGTCAGAACTGCGTCGTCGGCCCGGCGTCGCGCGAGTTGGGGCGCAGGTACTGGCCCAGCGTGCCGGCCATGGCGGCCATCACCCCGGCCGCGAAGCGCCAGGCCTGGGGGCGGCTGCCGTCGGCCGCGTTCGCGCGCGACTGCGGCTGCGCCATCTCCTGCGCCAGGGCCAGCTCCTGCTGGCGCTCCTGGATGAGGAAGATCAGCCGGTTGGCGTCGGCGAAGCGCATGGCCAGCGTGCGCACGGCCTTCAGTTCGCGCTTGCGCACGAACACGCCCTTGGGGCGCAGCGGGCAGCCCAGCAGCCGGCTGCGCAGGAACAGTGCCTTGGCGGCCAGGCGGTCCGGCAGGCAGCCCACGCCGACATGCAGACAGTTGGCGAGATTGAAGGTGGCTTCCGCGTGGCCGGTGGCGGCTGCGGCGATGTAGGCCGACAGACCACGGGATTCGTCGGCCGGGCCGCCGCGGCCGGTCATCAGCACGCGGCCGAACTGGAAGCGGCCGATAGCGCTGCCACGCGCTGCGGCGCGCTCCAGCAGCACGCGGGCCTGCACGGGGTCGGCCGGGATGCCCAGACCTTCGAGCTGGCACAGGCCCAGCATGGCCAGTCCGTCGCCGTCGTTGCTCTCGGCGGCCGCCCGGAACCAGCCGACGGCGCGCTGGTAGTCAGGCTCGGCGGCGTTGAACAACGCCATGCCGTGCTGCACAGGGTTCACGGGGGGGGACGTGAGCGTGGATGCTGTCGGGAGGAGGCCAACGCCGGAATCTCGGGAATTCATCTTGCAAACGACTCTTGATGAAGGACTGCCGGGGTCTCCGGCGGCAACCTGCGTGGCCTTGAAGGCTGAACCGGGTGTGTGTCCGGCCGGGCTCTGTCCGCGATTGTCCTTCACCTCCTCCTCCCCATGGCCACTGGATGCGGTGGCTCATTGGGCGGTATCTCACATTACGAATCGTCGTTGGGAGAATTCCACAAGAATTTGTAAAACAGTCAAACTAATGAGCATTTTGGGGCTGGCGAGGCGCCCGAGCACGCACCGCCGGCCGTGGTCAGCGCCCCGGCGGCGGCTCCCAGAGTTCGACCTTGTTGCCTTCCGGGTCCAGCACCCAGCCGAACTTGCCGTAGTCGGATTCGTGGACCTTCTCCAGCACCTGGCAGCCTTCGCGCCTGAGCGCGGCGAGCAGGCCGTGCAGGTCGGCAACGCGGAAATTGACCATGAACGGCGCCGCGCTGGGGGCGAACTGGTCGCTGTCCTGCCCGACCAGGCTCCAGGTGGTGGAGCCGCCCGGCTGGTCGTCGGCCCAGCGCAGCACCGCGCCGCCCCAGGCGTTGACATCGAGCCCGAGGTGCTTGCGATACCAAGCGCCGAGTGCCTGGGGGTCGGTGGCCTTGAGGAAGATGCCGCCGAGACCGGTGACGCGCTTCATGGGCGGCTCCAGGGTTGAGGTGGCGGGGATGCTACCCGCCGGCGCTCGCCGCCCGGTCAGCGCGGCGTGCCGAAGTCCTGGGTCCAGTAGGTGCGATACGTGTTGCTGGCGCTGCCGGCAATGCAGGCCACGCCGATGTCCTTGAAGGCGGCGTTCATGAGGTTTGCGCAATGCCCATCGCTCTTCATCCAGCCATCGACGACATCCGCGACGCTGGCCTGCCCCGCGGCGATGTTCTCGCCCAGGCCGCTCCAGCTGTAGCCGGCGGCCGTGACGCGGCTGCCCAGCGTGCTGCCGGTGCTGCCCGTGTGGCTGAAGAAGTTGTTCGCCACCATGTCGTCGCTGTGGGCGGCGGCGGCCTGGGTCAGCTGGGCGTTCCAGGCCAGGTCCGGCGCGGCCGGGAAGCTGCCCTTGGCGCCGCAGCTGGCGCCAGCGCGGCGGCGCGCGTTCACGGCGGCCAGCATGTCGGCCTGGAAATTGGGCAGGTTGCAGGTCAGCCGGCTACCGGCCGTCGGGGTCGAGGTGCTGCCGGTAGATCCGGTGGAGCCCGTTGATCCTGTTGATCCCGTGGAACCTGTCGAGCCCGTGGAACCTGTCGATCCGCTCGGGTTGGTGGAGCCGCTGCTCCCGGTGTCGGCAGGCGTGTCAGAACCCCCACCGCCGCAGCCCGCCAGCGCGAGCAGTGCGGTGGTCGTTGTGAGCAGGGCGATGCGTTGCCAGGCGGAGCGGGGCGCGGAGATGACGGGGCGGACGGACGGGTACTGCATGAGGCGCAGCGTGACACATCGGCCCGCAAGCCGGGTTACCGGGTGCAGCGGCACGCGAGGGGGCGGCAACATCCCCACACACCTCGAGTGGTGGCCCGTGACTTTCTTCACGCGCGCGGCCCGGCGGGTCAGGAAGGCACCTGCCACCACACCGGCAGCAGCGCCCGCACGTCGGGGCGCCGGTAGCGGCGGTCCAGCAGCCAGACCCAGCCGCGGTCGTCCACCGAGCGCAGCACGCGCCCGGCGGCCTGCACGACTTTCTGCATGCCGGGCACCAGGTCGGCGTAGCCATGGTCGGCGCCGAACAGCGCGTCCAGCCGCTCGCGGATCTGGTCCTGGATGGGCGACACGGGCGGCAGGCCCAGCGTGGCGATGAAGGCGCCGATGAGCCGCGTGCCGGGCAGGTCCACGCCTTCGGCGAACGCCCCGCCCAGCACGGCGAAGCCGATGCCGCGGCCGCCTTCGACGAAGCGCCCCAGGAAGTCGCGGCGCGCGGCGTCGCCCATGCTGCGTGCCTGGCTCCACTGTGGCAGCTGCGGGTGGCGCAGCGCCAGCCGCGTGGCGGCCTTGTCGAGGTAGTCGAAGCTGCTGAAGAAGGCGAGGTAGTTGCCCGGATGCTGTTCGTACTGGGTGGCGAGCACGTCCACCAGCGCGTCCAGCGACTGCTCGCGGTGCTCATAGCGGGTGGACAGATGGGCCACCTGCACGGTCAGGTGCTCGGGCGGGAAGGGCGCCGGCACGTCGATCCAGGCCGTGTCGTCGGGCAGCCCCAGCAGCTGGCGCGGGTAGTCGGGCGGGCCCAGCGTGGCCGAGAACAGCGTGACGCTGTGACAGCCCTCGAAGCGCTCCTTCAGGAAGTGGCCCGGCACGATGTTGCGCACCGACAGCAGCACCTCGCGCACGTCGCCGGTGTCGATGGGCTCGTCCTCCTGCAGCAGCGACAGGTTGACGGGCTCGTCCGCCAGCACGACGCGGCCGGCGCTGCGCTGCAGGTCGCACAGCGAGTGCGTGTCCAGCCGGTCCAGCAGGCGCTGCAAGCTCAAGCACTCGAAATAGAACTCCAGCATGGCACCCACCTCCAGTGGGTGGTTCTGCACATGCTCGCCCAGCGCGACGCCAACGCGTTGCAGCGCCTCGGCCAGGTTGTCGGGCAGTTCGGTCAGTGGCTGGTAGTCCTCCACCTGGTCGCGGCCCGCGCGGGCCAGCTCACCGGCCAGCCGCCGCAGCGGTGCGCGCAGGCTGGCGGGGGCCGCGGCCACGGCCTCGCGCACGCGGGTCAGGCTGAGCTGGCTGCTATACATGTCGCGCGTGCGGTCGATGAGGTTGTGCGCCTCGTCCACCAGCAGCGCCAGCTTCCAGCCCTGGGCCTGCGCCAGGCCGTAGAGCTGGCCGTAGGGGTCGAACGCGTGATGCACATCGCCCACGACGACGTCGGCCCAGCGCAGCAGCTCCTGGCCCAGGTAGTAGGGGCAGACGCCATGCTTGAGCGCGACGCGGCGCTGCGCCGGGGCGTCCAGCCAGCCGGCCTGCACGGCCTCGGCGCGGGCGGCGGGCAGCTTGTCGTAGAAGCCATGGGCCAGCGGGCAGGCGTCGCCGTGGCAGGCCTTGGTGGGGTGCTCGCAGGCCTGCTCCTTGGCCACCAGCGTCAGCACCCGCAACGCCTGGCCCGGCGTGCGCTCGCGCAGTGCGTGCAGCGCCTCCAGCGCCGTGATGCGGCCGGTGCCCTTGCAGGTCAGATAGCCGATCTTGTCGAGCTGCTGGCCCGGCATGGCGCGCAGCAGCGGGTACAGCGTGCCCAGTGTCTTGCCGATGCCGGTGGGCGCCTGCGCCAGCAGGTGGCGGCCGTTGGCCGCCACGCGGTAGACGGCCTCGGCCAGCAGCCGCTGGCCCGGGCGCAGCTCGCCCTTGGGGAAGGGCAGCGCGGCGAGGCCTTCGTTGCGGGCCGTGCGGTGCGCGGCCTCCTGCGCGGCCCAGGCCTCGAACTGCGCGCAGCGGGCCTCGAAGGCGGCCTGCAGCGCGGCGGCGGTGAGCTTGTCGCGGATGACGGTCTCGTGCTGCGAGTCGGCGTCCACGTAGACCAGCGCCAGCTCCAGCTCCTCCAGCCCGCGGTCGGCAGCGATGAGGGCGCCATAGGTTTCCAGCTGTGCCCAGTGCAGCGCGCGGCGGTTCTCGGGAATGAGGTCCACCGGGCCGCGGATGGTCTTGATCTCCTCCAGCCGGTTCACGTCTGCTTCATAGCCATCGGCCCGGCCGCGCACGCGCAAGCGGCCGACCTGGCCTTCCAGCGGCAGCTCGATCTCATAGCCCGGCGAGCGCCGCGCCAGCACGGCCAGCTGCATGGCCTGGCCCTCCAGCGCCGTGGCCGACGGCGTGAAGCGGCGGTCGAGGCTGCCCTGCTTGGCCGTGAACTCGCACAGGCTGCGCACGGAGACGGTGTAGTGCCAGTCGGTGGGTGCGACGGAGTCCAGGGGCGTGGTCAAGGCAGCAACCTCGCCCGTCCGGTCGGCCGGCCGGCGGCAGACGTGGGCTGTCCCAAGGCGGCGGCGACGGCGTGGCGATGGATCACGAGCAGGACTGTAGCGGGGGCGGGCGGTGTGGGCGGGAGCCGTCAGGCACGCACGACCATGTTGACGGCGTGTTGCTGATTTGCAAATGAGAACCATTCGCATGCGGCAAAATGCTCACCAGTAGCCAGCCGCATGCCAGCCATTTCCTGTTTTCTGAATGGACTGGTCGAGAGGCATTGAGTGGCTGCCATGCTGGGTTGGAATAGGTTGAACTGGGTCGCCCCGCTGGGGCTGGTGGCCGGGCTGCTGGGCACGTCGCCTGCCGTGGCGGCGGATGTCGAAGCGGCCCCGGCCGGGACCGCCGGGCGGCCGGACGGCGCGGTGGAGGGAACCGCGCCAGGCGTGACGCCAGGACCGACCGCCGCCCAGCGGCTGGAGGCCGTCACCGTGACCGGGGACAAGCTGCGTCGGGCAGAGCTCGATTCCACACAAAGCGTGGGCCTGCGCAACCGGCGCCAGATCGAGGAGAGCGCCAGCGACAGCGTGCGGGACGTCATCGGCCGCATGGCCAACGTCGGCACTGCACTGAACCTGTCGATCCGCGGCATTCCGCTGTACGGGCCGACCGGCGGTGACGGCAAGACGGCCACCGTGTCGGTGGACGGCGTGCCGCAGGAGGGCGCGGGACAGGCGCTGGGGGATTTGTCGGTCTGGGATGCCGAGGCCGTGGAGGTGCTGCGCGGGCCGCAGTCGACCAACCAGGGGCGCAACGCGCTGGCGGGCGCCGTCATCCTGCGCACCCGCAACCCCACCGACGACTGGGACCTGCGCGGCCGGGCCAGCGCGGGCCATCTCGACGCCCGCCGGCTGGCCGTGGCCGGCGGCGGGCCGCTGGTGAAGGACCGCGTCGCCTTTCGCGTGGCGGTCGAGGATCGCCGCAGTGATGGGGATCTGGTCAACGAGACCCGCCACGAGCGGCGCTGGAACCGGGACGATGCGCGCAGCTTCCGCGGCAAGCTCCGCCTGACCCCGACCGACGGCGACTACCAGGCGCTGGTCAGCTACTCGGACGCGACCCACGACCAGGGCCGCAGCTTTGCCGAGCTGACCCTGCGCCGCGCCGAGCAGCGCGTGTCGCTGGCCAACGAGCCGGCGAATGTCTACATCCGCTCCCGCAACCTGGGCATCGAGCAGACGTGGCGGGCGCTGGGTGTCGAGTGGACGTGGCTGAGCAGCTGGGCCTTGAACCGCTATGAGCGCGAGTTCGACTACGACGACACGGAGGCCAACCAAGGCGTCTCGCAGGGCAGCTTCGTCGACCGCCGCCATTCGCAGGAGCTGCGCGCCAACTTCAGCGCCTCGCTGTGGGGGCGGCCGCTGGCCGGCGTCGCGGGCGTGTACTGGGCACAGGGGCCGAGCCTCGTCGACAGCAGCTATCAGGTGCCGGTGTCCTATGTGCTGAACACGCTGGGCCGCTGCAAGACGCTGGCGGCCTGCGAGGCCAGCTACCCGGCAGACTTCGTGCTGCGCCGCAACCTGGGCGACCAGCGGCTGCGCAACCGCGCGGTGTTCGGCGAGTTCGACTACCGGATGGGCCCCTGGACCTTGACCACCGGCCTGCGCTACGACCACGAGGCGCAGGACCGCCTGTTCGGCTCGCAGACCGCCGGCAACACGGCCATGGCGACCAGCATCGTGACGCTGCTGCTGAACAACAAGGTCATCGCGCCTGACGGTGACCAGACCCTGCAGACCCGCTTCAGCTCGCTGCTGCCCAAGCTGGCGCTGCGCTACCAGCTCAACCCCGACTGGATGGTCGGCGCGACGGTTCAACGCGGCTACCGCACCGGCGGCGTGAACTACAGCTACCAGCGCGGGGCGAACACCTTCGACCCGGAATACACCACCAACTACGAGTTTTCATTGAAGGGGCAGCCGCTGCCGGGCGTGCTGCTGTCCGGCAACGTGTTCCGCATCGACTGGCGAGACCAGCAGGTCAACATCGGCGCCAACAGCCTGGACGTGTTCTACGTCAATGCCGGCAAGTCGCGGCTGCAAGGGCTGGAGCTGGAGATGCGCGGGCCGCTCACGCCGGCGCTGGAAGTGTTCGCGGCGCTCGGCTTGTCGCGCAGCGAGTTCCTGGCGTTCCAGCAGGCCAGCGTCAACTACACCGGCAAGCAGTTCGCCAGCTCTCCGCGTCAGACCGCCTCGCTGGGGGCGAGCTGGAAGCCCGGCGCCTGGCGGATCAACGCGGACGTGGCCTACCAGGGCTCGCGCTTCAGCGACACCGCCAACACGGCTGCGTTGCGCAACCCGGGCTCGGTCACGCTCAATGCCAAGCTGGCCTATGCGCTGACGCCCAAGCTGCGCTGGTTTGCGGACGGCAGCAACCTGCTTGATCGCACCTACACCGTCTATCGCGCGCAGGCCACGCCTTCGCGTCTGATCGGGCGATTGGGCGACGGCCGCCGCATCGGCGTGGGCGTGGAGGCCGAGCTGTGACGGGCTGTGCCGTGCTGTGCGCGTTGGCCGCCGCCTGGCTGATCTACCGGGCCAGCTCCCATCAGCGCCTCGGGCCGCGCCTGGCCGGGGTTCGTTGGCGCTGGGCTGCGGGTGTGCTGGGGGCGCTCGGATGGGCGCTGCCGGCCGGCACGCTGGGGGTGACGGCGGCGCTGGCGCTGGCCCTCAGCGCGCTGATGGCCGGGCTGGCGGCGCTGCCCTTCGCAGATGCGGCGTGGCAGCGCTGGCGGAGCCGTCATGCTGTCTAGGACCTTGGCCGCCGTGTTGCTCGGGCTGCCATTGGCCGTGAGTCTGGTCGGGCTGCTGGCGCTCAGCGTGCCCGGCCCCTTGTCTGCCAGCAGTCTGTTCGTGCTGCTGTGGGTGTTTCCGGTCTGGGTGCTGTGCCTGTGCCTGCCGTTCGCCGCCGCGACGCCGGCGCGGGCGTGGGCCTGGATGCTGGGGCTGGGCGTGCTGAGCGCCGGGCTGCTGAAGGGGTTGAAGGTGTTGGGTTGGATCGGTGTGGTGGTGGCATGAAGGCGGCGACGCTGCGGCGCTTCAAGGCCGTCCACAGCACGGTGGGCATGCTCACCGGCTTGCTGCTGTTCGTGGCCTTCTTCGCGGGCGCGCTGACGCTGTTCCACCACCCGCTGGAGGCCTGGGCCGAGGCCGGGCCTGGGCCGGCCGCTGCACGCCGCGAGTCGGCGAGCGCCGATCGCCCGCAGGCGCTGGACCAGGCCCAGCGCCTGCTGGACGCGGTCGCGCTGCAGGAGCCCCGACTGCGGGCCGACCTGCGGCTGGTGCTGCCGGGCGAGGGCGAAGCCGGGCCTCGCGTGGTGGCGCAGGACCCGCAGCGCCGGGTACTACGCCAGTTCGAGCTGGACGAACACGGCGCGTTGCAGGAGCGCGCCGAACGTGGCGAGCTGGCGGATTTCCTGTACCGGCTGCACTACACCGCCGGCATCCCGGCGCCCTGGGGCACTTATGTGCTCGGGCTGGTGAGCCTGCTCTACGGGCTGGCCTTGGTCAGCGGCGTGGTCATCTACGCGCCGGTCCTGATGCGGGACCTGATGGCCATGCGCTGGGGGCACAACCTCAAACGCCTGTGGCAGGACGTGCACAACGCGCTGGGCATGCTGTCGCTGCCGTTTCACCTGGTCTTCGCCTGGAGCGGCGCGGTGCTGGGCCTGGGGGCGCTGTTGCTGGCGCCGTTTCAACTGCTGGTCTACGACGGCAAGCTGATCGACATCATCGGCCCGCAGGCCGGCTTTTCCCGCCCCGTGCCGGCCCAGCGTGTGCCGGCGCCGCTGCGCTCCGTGGCCGAGCTGGTGGCTGCGGCCGAGCAGGCCGTGCCGGGCCTTGTGGCCGAGCGATTGCACCTGCGGCTGATCGGCGACGCGGCGGCTCACGTGGAAGTGGATGGCCGGGTCGACCAGCGGCGGCTCAGCCCGTTCGCCCGCGTCGAGCTGCAGGGCAGCACCGCCCGTGTGGTGGCGTTCATGACGCCGCAGACCTACAGCCTGGGCACGGCCTTGCTGCGCGGTCTGCAGTCCCTGCACTTTGGCGACTATGCCGGCTGGCTGCTGCGCTGGCTCTACTTCGCGCTGGCGCTGGGTGCGGCACTGCTGTTCTACAGCGGCAACCTGCTGTGGGTGGAGTCGCGGCGGCGCCATCAGCAGGTCTTGCAGCCGGGGCGGGCGCTGCTGATGGCGCGGCTGACGGTGGGCGCGGCCCTGGGTTGTGTGGCCGGCGTGGCGGCGCTGTTCGTGCTGGTGCGGCTGGCCGGGCAGGGCGCGTCGGGGCCCTGGCTGCCGACGGTGTACTTCGCCGTCTTGCTGGCCGCATTGCTGTGGGCGCTGTACCGGCCGCTGGCGCTGGCGGCGCAGCAGCTGTGTGTCGTGGCCGCGCTGCTGGGCGCGGGCATCGTCGTGGCCGATGTCTGGGCCCTGGGCGCCTTGGCGCTCACCGAGGCGGCCCGGGGTGAGCTGACGCTGCTGAGCGTCGATCTGCTCGCGCTTGGCGGCGCCGCACTGCTGCTGGCGGCGTCTCGCTCGGTGCGGCGACGCGCGCTGACCGGACCCGCGCACAGTGTCTGGGCGCTGCCGCAGCCTGCGGCCACCGCGCCGCGCTGAGGGCGGCCTGCGTCAGAACAGCGGCAGGTTTTCAGGTGCGGCGGCCGTGCCGGGGCTGTTCACCGAGGCTCGCGCGGCCACCTCCTGCCCCGCGTGGCTCAGGTTGCTGATGCGCACGCCCATCAGGCGCAGCCGTTTGTCGAAGGTCACGCGCTTGAGGCACTGGCCCACGGCGGCGCGAATGTCGGCGGCATTCCGGATCGCGGTCTTGAGCGTGAGATCGCGGGTGACCGTCACGAACCCCTCGAAGCGCAGCTTGATGCCCACCGTCTTGCCGGCGTAGCGCTTGCGCTCCAGGTCGTTGGCCAGGCGTTCGCAGAGGTCGTCCATGATCTGGCCCAGCAGGGCACGGTCGTGCACGGCGTGCAGGTCGCGTTCGAAGGTGGTCTCGCGGCTGACGGACACCGGCTCGCTGTGCGTGACGACGGGGCGCGAGTCGCGCCCGTGCGACGCGTGGTGCAGCCAGGTGCCGTAGCTGTCGCCGAACTGCTCGATGAGCCAGCGCGGATCGGCCGCGGCGATGTCGCCCACCGTCTCCAGCCCCAGCTTGACGAGCTTGTCGCCGGCCTTGGGGCCGATGCCGTTGATCTTGCGCACGGCCAGCGGCCAGATGCGGCCCGGCAGGTCTTCCATCGTCAGCACCGTGATGCCATCGGGCTTGTCGAGCTCGCTGGCGACTTTGCTGAGCAGCTTGTTGGGCGTGATGCCGATGGAGCAGGTCAGGCCCGTTGCGCGGCCGACCGAATTCTTGATCTCGCGCGCGATGGCCTTCACGCCGCCCAGCGGGTCGTGGCCCACGGCGTCGCGCACGCCGGGCACGTCGGTGAGGTCGATGTAGATCTCGTCGATGCCGCGGTCCTCGATGACCGGCGCGACCTCGGCCACGGCGGCCTTGAAGAGGCGAGAGTATTTGCGGTAGCTGTCGAAGTCGGCCGGCAGCAGGATGGCATCGGGCGCTCGCAAGGCGGCCTTCATGAGGCCCATCGCCGAGAACACGCCCAGGTCGCGGGCGGCGTAGGTGCTGGTCGTGACGACGCCGCGGCCGGTGTAGTCGCGCAGCCGGGCGTAGTGCCAGGAGCCGTCTGCCCGCTGCTGCGGGGCATCGGCCCGCCGCCCGCCGATGACGACCGCCTGGCCCTTGAGCTGCGGATAGCGCAGCAACTCGACGGACGCGTAGAAGGCGTCCATGTCGAGGTGGGCGATCCAGCGGTCGGGCTGCGGCATGCGCCGGATTGTCCTGCGCCGCGGGCTCCGGGATGGCAGCAGGTGCGGGCGCAGGGCGCGGGCTTGATCACCGACGCCGAACAACGGCCTTCGGACTGTGCGCGTGACGGTGTCGGCAGGATCGGCACAATGCGGCCGCCGCCACCCCATGATGGACGCCCGATGCGCGCCTTGCTGCTGACCTGCCTCTGCCTGCTACTGGCCGCCTGCGCCGGTGCGCCGCTGAATCCTCCGCGCAACAAGCCGGCCGTCGCCGAACCGCTGGTGCGCAAGCCGCCGAGCGAGCCGCGCGATACGGTCGTCGCGCTGAGCTTCTCGGGCGGTGGGCTGCGGGCGTCCGCCTTCGCCTACGGCGTGCTCGAGGGCCTGCGTGAGCAGCCCTCCGTGCCGGGGCGCAATCTGCTGGAGGACGTCGGCTTCATCACCAGCGTGTCGGGCGGCTCGATCACGGCGGCTTATTTCGGGCTGCATGGCGTCGAGGGCTTGAAGGGCTTTCGCGAGAAGGTGCTGCTGCGCGACGGCGAGGCGGGGCTGCGCTTCAGCCTGCTCAACCCCAACAACCTGATGCGGCTGTTCGCGGGTGGTCTCAACGACCGCAGCAACCTGAACGACTGGCTGGACCGCGACGTTTTCCATGGCGCCACCTTCGCCGACCTGTTCAAGCGTGAGCGGCCGGTGGTCTGGATCAATGCCAGCAACGCGCAGTACCGGCTGGCCTTTCCCTTCCACGAGCGCGCGTTCGATTCGATCTGCAGCGATCTGGCCAGCTTCCCGGTGTCGGAGGCGGTGGCCGCGTCGATGGCCGTGCCGCTGTTCTTCGCGCCGGTGGTGCTGGAGAAGTTCCCTGGCGCCTGCCGTCACCCGCTGCCGGTGCTGCAGACCCGCCGGGGCGCGGAGCGTGACGACCAGTACCGCCTGCGGCTGGCGTTGCAGCGCGCGATGAAGGACTACCGGGATCCGAAGGTCGGGCCTTATCTGAAGCTCGTGGACGGTGGCGTCACGGACAACCTGGGCCTGGTCAGCATCCTGCAGAGCCGGGTGTTGCTGAACACGCCGTACGGGCCCATCGGCGAGCACGACGCCGCCACGCTGCGCCGCATGCTGTTCATCGTCGTGGATGCAGGGCAGGGGCCCAGCGGCGATTGGGGGCGCGAGCTGGGCGGGCCGTCCGGCGTGGACATCGCCACGGCGGCGGTGGACACGGCCATCGAGAGCACGATGCGCATGAGCTACGCCTACTTCGTGCCGATGATGCACAGCTGGGAGCGCGATCTCGTCACCTGGCGTTGTTCGCTGCCGGACGAGCGCAAGGCCGAACTCCGCGCTGCCAACCCGGGCTGGCGCTGCGAGGACCTGAAGTTCGCCGTCACGCAGATCAGCTTCGCCGACCTGGCGGAGGCGGACGAGGCGGCGCTGAACGCGATCCCGACGCGGCTCAAGCTGCCGGCCGAGCAGATCGACCGGCTCATCGAGGCGGGGCGGCGCGCGGCCGCTCAGGATGCAGGTGTCAGGCGCTTCTCGCAGGAGCAGCAGCGCGGCGACTGAGGCCGGGCCGGCGGGCCATCGCGCGCGAGGTCAGCCCGGTTTGACCCAGGCGTTGCACCAGGCCTTGGCCAGCACGTCCTTGCCGTAGAAGAGGGCGCAGCCGCCGGAGGGCTTGTCGCCGTCCGGGGTGTAGAGCCCGCAGTTGGCGCAGGTCCGCCCGGCCTGGTACTTGGGCGATTTGGCCTTGTCGACCTTGCTGGCATCGGCGTGGTAGTCCGTGGCCTTGGCCTCGTCATCGCTTTCCTTCAGCAGCGGCTGGGTCTGGGCCTGGGCCAGCGCGGCACCCAGCAGCGGTGCGGCCTGCAAGAGTCGTCGACGCGAGATCATGGCCATGGGGTTCTCCTGTCGCTCAGAGCACCTCGGAAGCGAAGTCGGCCAGGCGCGAGCGTTCGCCGCGTGCCAGCGTCACGTGCCCGCTGTGGGCCCAGCCCTTGAAGCGGTCCACCGCGAAGGTCAGGCCCGAACTGCCCTCGGTCAGGTAGGGCGTGTCGATCTGCGCGAGGTTGCCCAGGCAGACGATCTTGGTGCCGGGGCCGGCGCGCGTGATCAGCGTCTTCATCTGCTTGGGCGTCAGGTTTTGCGCCTCGTCGATGATGACGAACTTGTTGAGGAAGGTGCGCCCGCGCATGAAGTTCAGGCTCTTGATCTTGATCTTGCTGCGCACCAGGTCGTTGGTGGCTGCGCGTCCCCACTCGCCAGCCGACGAGCCGCCCTTGGCCAGCACCTCGAGGTTGTCGTCCAGCGCGCCCATCCACGGGCCCATCTTTTCCTCTTCGGTGCCGGGCAGGAAGCCGATGTCCTCGCCGACGGGCACGGTCACGCGGGTGACGATGATCTCGCTGTAGCGGCGGTCATCGAACACCTGGGCCAGCGCGGCGGCCAGCGTCATCAGCGTCTTGCCGGTGCCGGCCGTGCCGGTCAGCGTGATGAAGTCGCACTCGGGGTCCATCAGCAGGTTCAACGCGAAGTTCTGCTCGCGGTTGCGCGACGTGACGCCCCAGACGGCGTGCTTCTGGTTGCCGTAGTCCTTCAGCGTGCGCAGCACGGCCGTCTTGCCGGTGATCTCAGTGACCTTGGCATACAGCGGCGTGGTGCCGGGCGCTTCCAGGTAGACCAGCTCGTTGATGAGCAGCGTGGGCACCAACGGGCCGCTGATGCGGTAGAAGGTCGTGCCGCCCTGCTGCCAGCTCTCCATGGTCTTGCCATGGCGCTCCCAGAAGTCCGCCGGCAGCGCCTGCACGCCGGTGTAGAGCAGGTCGGAGTCTTCCAGCGTCTTGTCGTTGCGGTAGTCCTCGGCCGGCAGACCCAGGGCGCGGGCCTTGATGCGCATGTTGATGTCCTTGGACACCAGCACCACCTCGCGCCCTGGATGCCGCCCCTTGAGGGCCTGCACGACGCCGAGGATCTGGTTGTCCGCCTTGCCCTGCGGCAGGCCTTGCGGCAGCGGCGCGTCGATCAGCTCGGTCTGGAAGAACAGCTTGCCCTCGGCCTCGCGGTGGCCGGTGCCGGCGAGTGGCAGGCCTTTGCTCATCTCCTCGATCGAGCTGGACTTGAGGCTGGCCGCGAGCTGGTCCAGCTCGCGGCTGACCTGGCGCACGTTGCGGGCGACTTCGGTCATGCCCTTCTTGTGGCCGTCCAGCTCTTCGAGCGTGATCATCGGCAGGTAGACGTCGTGTTCCTCGAAGCGGAACAGGCTCATCGGGTCGTGCATCAACACATTGGTGTCGAGCACGAAGAGCTTGGCTGCTTCAGCGGGCTTGCGCGCGCGTTTGGGCGCGGCGGGCTTGGCCGTCTTGGCGGCCGGCCGGGCCGGGGTTGCCGGTTTGGCCGCCACCGGGCTGGAGGCCGGCGTGGGCAGGCGCAGCACCTCGGCGGTGGGCGCCGAGGCCGATGCCGCCGGCGCCAGGGCGGGCAGCGCGGCTTTGGCGACGGCGGCAGCCGTCGTTCGCGGTTTGCTGGGGGTCAGATTGGCCGAATAAGCGGTGGCATCGAGGCGGCTGGCGCGTTGTGCAGGAGGCTTGGGCAGTGGCATTTACGGCGTGTCGACGGGAAGTGAACCCCCCTTGCACCAAGCTCCAGAAAGCAAAAAGCCGCACAAGATGAGTGCGGCTTTGGCGTCTGAGACAAGGATGCGGCCCGGGGCATGGGCCGATTATGCACATCCTGCGGTGTCGGCGCGTAACGGGGCGTGGCCCGCTCAGGCGGCTTCCTTCTTCAGGCCCTTGACGGCCTTCAGCACTTCGTCGACGTGCCCGGCGACCTTGATGCCGCGCCATTCACCGACCAGGATGCCGTTGGGAGCGATCAGGAAGGTCGAACGCTCGATGCCCTTGACCTTCTTGCCGTACATGATCTTGTTCTTGACCACGCCGAACATGTGGCAGAGCTTTTCCTCGGTGTCCGCGATCAGCTCGAAGGGCAGTTCCAGCGTCTGCTTGAACTTGTCGTGCGAGGCCATGTTGTCGCGCGAAACGCCGAACACGACCGCACCGGCCTTCACGAAGTCCTTGTGGCGATCGCGGAATTGCATCGCTTCGGTGGTACAACCCGGCGTGTTGTCCTTCGGGTAGAAGTACAGCACGACCGACTTGCCCAGGAAGGCGTTGCCGGTGAACTTCACGCCGCCGGTGGCTTGAGCCTCAATTTCCGGCAGGGGTTTGTTGAGCGCAGGCGTCATTGGGGGGTGCGGCAAGTTGGGCTCGCGGGGTCCCCGGTTCGTGATTGCACTGTGAGGCAATGCACGCGGGCGCCCGCAGGCAATAGCCCGTGATTATAAGGCCACGCACCGCGCCGGGGCTGGCGGGTCATCCCTCGATCAACAAGGCGGCCAGCACATTGCGGCCTTCGCTGGCCAGCACGTTGTAGGTGCGGCAGGCCGCCGCGATATCCATCACCTCGAAGCCGATGCGCGCCTCGACGAGCCGGCGCCAGAGGGCCGGGCTCGGGAATCGCAGCGTCGCCCCGCTGCCGAAGACCACCAGCTCGGGATTGAGCGCCTGGATTGCTTCGAAATGCACGGGCTGAAGTTCCTCGAAGCGCGAAGGCGCCCACGCGACGACGCTGCCCTTCCACGGCACCAGAACGCTGGCCGTGTGGGGCTGCCCATTGACCCACACACCCTGGGCGTCGTGGCGCGAAATGCTGTTGCCGCCTTGCGGCTCGTCGAGCTGGAACTTCATCGAAAAATGCGGGGCAGAAGACCGGCGGGCAGTGTCGCCGAGAACCGCGGGCCGCGTGGCCGGCGACTTAAACTTGGCAGTCCCTTCTCATTGCAGCGAGACGCTGCGCCGGAGCCCCTTTTGAAGCCCATCGCCAAGTCCAGCAAGCTCGCCAGCGTCAGCTATGACATCCGCGGCCCCGTGCTCGACAAGGCCCGTCAGATGGAGGAAGAGGGCCAGAAGATCATCAAGCTCAACATCGGCAACACGGCGGTGTTCGGCCTGACGCCGCCGGACGAGATCGTGCAGGACATGATCCGCAATCTCGGCGATGCCGGCGGCTACACCGACAGCAAGGGGTTGTTCGCGCCGCGCAAGGCGGTGGTGCACTACACGCAGCAAAAAGGCGTCAAGGGCGTCACGGTGGACGACGTCTACCTGGGCAACGGTGCTTCCGAGCTGATCCAGATGGCGATCAATGCGCTGGTCAACGACGGCGACGAGATCCTGATCCCTGCGCCCGACTTCCCGCTCTACACGGCCGTCGTCGGGCTGTCGGGCGGTCGTCCGGTGCACTACCGCTGCGACGAAGGCGCCGGCTGGCTGCCTGACCTGGCGGACATCGAGTCCAAGATCACGCCGCGCACGCGCGGCATCATGGTCTGCAACCCGAACAACCCGACCGGCGCGCTGTACCCGAACGACCTGCTGCTGGGCATCATCGAGCTGGCCCGCAGGCACCAGCTGGTCGTCTTTGCCGACGAGATCTACGACAAGACGCTGTACGACGGCAACACGCACACCAGCATGGCTTCGCTGGCCGACGACGTGCTGTTCATCACCTTCAACGGCTTGTCGAAGAACTATCGCTCCTGTGGCTACCGCGCTGGCTGGATGATCGTCAGCGGCGAGAAGCGCCATGCCCGGGACTACATCGAGGGCCTGAACATGCTGGCCTCGCTGCGGCTGTGCTCCAACACGCCCGGCCAGCTGGCCATCCAGACCGCACTGGGCGGGCACCAGAGCATCGACGACCTCGTCGCCCCCACCGGGCGGCTGTGCCGCCAGCGTGACCTGGCCTACGAGCTGCTGACGCAGATCCCCGGCGTCAGCGTCGTCAAACCCAAGGCTGCGCTCTACATGTTCCCGCGGATGGACCCGAAGATGTACCCCATCGCCGACGACCAGCAGTTCGCCTACGAACTGCTGGCCGAGGAAAAGGTGCTGATCGTCCAGGGCACCGGCTTCAACTGGCCCGAGCACGACCATTTCCGCCTCGTCTTCCTGCCCAACGTGGACGACCTGCGCGAGGCCGTCGGCCGCATCGACCACTTCCTGGCCGGCTACCGCCGCCGCCACACCAGCTGAAATCCTGGTGGGACGAGCCGCCCGAGCGAAGCGCGGCGGGCCGTCCCCAACTGACATTGACTGAAAGCCCTGCAATGAAAGCGATCCAAGTCGGCCTCATCGGCCTCGGCACCGTCGGCGCCGGCACCTTCAACGTCCTGCAGCGCAACCAGACCGAGATTCGTGGCCGCGCCGGCCGGGGCATCGAGATCGCCATGGTGGCGGCGCGCAATGCCGAGCGGGCCAAGGCTTACCAGGCCGTCGTGGGCGATGCCGTGCCCGTCGTCGGCGACGCGCAACAACTGGTCGACAACCCGGCGATCGACATCGTCGTGGAGCTGATCGGCGGCATCGAGCCGGCGCGCTCGCTGGTGCTCAGGGCCATTGCCAACGGCAAGCATGTCGTCACGGCCAACAAGGCGCTGCTGGCGCTGCACGGCACGGAGATCTTCGAGGCCGCGCGCGAGAAGGGCGTCGTGGTGGCGTTCGAGGCCGCCGTGGCGGGCGGCATTCCCATCATCAAGGCGCTGCGCGAAGGGCTGACGGCCAACCGCATCGAATGGATCGCCGGCATCATCAACGGCACGACCAACTTCATCCTGTCGGAGATGCGCGGCAAGGGCCTGGACTTCGCCACCGTGCTGAAGGAGGCGCAGCGCCTGGGCTACGCCGAGAGCGACCCGACCTTCGACATCGAAGGCGTGGACGCCGCCCACAAGCTCACCATCATGAGCGCGATCGCCTTCGGCGTGCCGGTGCAGTTCGCCAAGGCGCATGTGGAAGGCATCTCCAGCCTGCAGGCCACCGACATCAAATACGCCGAGCAACTGGGCTACCGCATCAAGCTGCTGGGCATCACGCGCCGCCGTGAAGGCATCGCAGGCGCGCCGGCCGGCACGCCCGGCATCGAGCTGCGCGTGCACCCGACGCTGATCCCGTCCAGCCGCCTCATCGCCAACGTCGAAGGCGCGATGAACGCCGTCGTTGTGCAGGCCGATGCCGTCGGCACGACCTTGTATTACGGCAAGGGCGCCGGTGCCGAGCCCACCGCGTCGGCCGTCGTCGCCGACCTGGTGGATGTGACCCGCCTGCACACCGCCGACCCCGACCACCGCGTGCCTCATCTGGCCTTCCAGCCCGATGCAATGAGCGACACGCCGGTGCTGCCCATGGCCGACGTGCAGACGGCGTTCTACCTGCGCCTCGTCGTGGCCGACCAGGCCGGCGTGCTGTCGCGCATCACCACCATCCTGGCCGAGCACGACATCTCCATCGACGCCGTGCTGCAGCGCGAGTCGGCGGAAGGCGAGCGGCAGACCGACCTCATCATCCTCACGCACGACACCGTCGAGGGCCGCATGAACGAGGCGCTGGCCAAGATGCAGAGCCTGCCCACCGTGCTGGCGCCCATCGTCAAGCTGCGCAAGGAAGAGCTCGCCTGAGTGAGTGGCGTCGTCAGGTGCCAAAATCCGGCATCGCTCCACCGATGCCGTTCCTGATGCCTGACGCCACCCGTTCGCTGGTCGAATTAGTCGACGACTTCTCCAGCATTCTCGCGAACGACCCTGGGCCTCTCGCGCCAGACCGCCAGGAGTACGTGCACAACCTGCACGGCGCGGGTGTGGAGGATCAGGTGGCCTTGCTTGAGCGTCAGATTCGTCTGACCCGAGGCGGCCAGCTCTACTACTTCAGTGGCATGCGGGGCACGGGCAAGAGCACCGAGCTCAAGCGCCTCGAGTTGATGCTCAACGGCCGCCCGAACACGCGGGCCTATGTCGTTGATGCCCTCGACTACATCAGCGACACGCATGAGCTTGACACCTTGGACCTGCTGCTCGTCGTGGCGGCAGCGTTCGCGCATCGGCTGAGCCAGGATGACGCCCTGGGCGAGCCGCAACTCGACCAGGAAGGTCCGTTGAAGCGCTTCAGTACCTGGCTGCAGAGTGACGTCGAGATCCAAGGCGCCACCGTCGCCGGCATCAAGGTCGACTTCAAGCGCCAGCAGCAGAGCATCATCCAGCGCATCCGTGCCTTCGACCTCGCGCGCCAGGAGCGTGTGATGGCCGAGTGCCAGGCCTTCATCACCGACATGGCGGATGCGGTGCGGCAGAAATGGAAGATCGAAAAGGTCGTGCTGATGGTCGACTCGCTGGAGCGGCTGCGCGGCGTTGGCAGCGGTGCGGCGCAGATGTTCGAGCGCATCGTCAAGGTCTTCTACGGCGATGAGCGCCGTCTGCGTGTCCGCGACGTGCAGATGGTTTTTTCGGTGCCGCCGTACCTGCCTTACCTCACCAATGTGAAGGCCTTCGTGCAGCTGTTCATGCTGGCCTCCGTGCGTGTTTGCCAGCCGCCGGACGTGGCACGGCGCCAGCCGCGGCCTGAGGGGCTGGATGCGCTGGAGACCTTGGTCACGAAGCGCTTTGCCGATTGGCAGCGCGTTCTCAGCCGCGACGCGCTGCACAAGCTGTGCATCCACTCCGGTGGCGATTTGCGCCAACTGCTGCGCCGGCTGCTTGCCAGCACGCTGGAGCACGCCGCTTTTCTGCCGCCTGAGCGGCTGCCGCTGCAGGCAGGCGACGAGGTCATCCAGACCGTGCTGGACGCGCACCGGGTCGATTTCGAGGATCTGGTCGTCCAGGCCGAGTACCCGCTGCTCAAGAGCATTGCGGAGCGCAACGCGCTCGAACTGCCCGAGCGGTCTGACCTGCCCGTGCTGGCCCATTTCTTCGATCTGCGGGCCGTCTTGAACTACCGCAACGGCAAGGATTGGCTCGACATCAATCCCTTGCTGTGGCCCTTGATCGATAGCTGGACACCTCCCGCCCCCCATGCAAGCCCCGCTGCCGGCAGCGCTTGAGGTCGCGCTGGCCCAGGCCTGGCGCCCGTTGGAGCGCCGCCTGCGGCTGAACCAGGGTTTTGCTGTCATGCCGGTCATCGTCCGGGAGCCGATGCTGGTCTCGCCGCTGAAGGCGCGCCTCGAAGCCTGGATGCGGGCGCAGTCCTGGAACTGGGTGGACGTGAGCCTGGCGGACCCCCGCGGCTTTGCCGAGCGGGCCTTGCTGTCGCTGTTTGCGCAGCTGCGCGCCAAGCCGGCACGGCTGGCCTGGTTCGAGGCGCATCGCGGCGCGAACGAGGCCGACTGGGTGGAGCAGCGCCGCGAGCTGTTCAGCCGCCTGAACGAGCGGCGTGGTCGGCTGGAATCGGAACTGGCAGGGGCGCTGCTGCTGTTGCTGCCAGCCGGTGGCGAGCGCGATGCGGGCCGCTATGCGCCCGATTTGTGGCATGTCCGGGGGCCATCGTTGCGTCTCCAGGCGAGTGAGCCCGTTCGTGCCCCGGCGCCGCCCGAGCCGGTGGCCGAAGCGCCGTCGGTCGCCGTGCCCCTCGCGGCTGCCCAGCCCGGGCCGGCGGAGCTGCGGTGGCGGGAGCAATGGGCTGCCGTGTTTGGCGACAGGCCCGTGTCGGCACTGAAGCAGAGGGACCAGCGTATCCGGTCCCTCTCGGTGGCAGACGGCGTCCATGCCGTGGATGAGGCATGTCGCAGCGGCCGGCTGACGCAGGCGCGCGAACTGGGGCAAAACCTGCTGGGCCTGGCCCGGCTGCGGCAGCGGGCCGCAGTGTCATCTGCGGAGGAGCTTGCCTGGGTACTGGGTGCCGTCGGCCAGGTGGCGAGGGCGCAGGGCGACTGGGCGCAGGCCGAGGGCGTCTACCGCGAAAGCCTGGCACTGAGACGGCAGCGTGCGGAGCGTTTGGGCGACACGCCCGAGGCGCTGCGCGACCTGTCCATCTCGCTGGACAACGTGGGGGACGTGGCGAGGGCGCAGGGCGACTGGGCGCAGGCCGAGAGCGTCTACCGCGAAGGCCTGGCGCTGCGGCGGCAATTGGTGGCGCTGCTGGGCGGCACGCCCGAGGCGCTGCGCGACCTGTCCATTTCGTGGAGCAACGTGGGCCGGGGGGCGGAAGCGCAGGGCGACTGGGCGCAGGCCGAGAGCGTTTACCGCGAAAGCCTGGCGTTGAGCCGGCAACTGGTGCAGCGACTGGGTGACACGCCCGAAGCACTGCGCGACCTGTCCGTTTCGTTGAACAACATGGGCCAGGTGGCCACGGCGCAGTGCGACTGGGCGCTGGCCGAGAGCGTCTACCGCGAGGGCTTGGCATTGAGCCGGCAACTGGTGCAGCGGCTGGGCGACACGCCCGAGGCGCTGCGTGACCTGTCGGTCTCGCTGGACAACATGGGCCGGGTGGCGGAAGCGCAGGGCGACTGGGCGCAGGCCGAGAGTGTTTACCGCGAAAGCCTGGCGTTGAGCCGGCAACTGGTAGAGCGGCTGGGCGACACGCCCGAAGCGCTGCGCGACCTGTCCATTTCGTTGAACAACGTGGGCGGGGTGGCGGGAGCGCAGGGCGACTGGGCGCAGGCCGAGAGCGTCTACCGCGAGGGCTTGGCGTTGAGCCGGCAACTGGTGCAGCGGCTGGGCGACACGCCCGAGGTGCTGCGCGACCTGTCCATTTCGTTGAACAGCGTGGGCCGGGTGGCGGAAGCGCAGGGCGACTGGGCGCAGGCCGAGAGCGTCTACCGCGAGGGCTTGGCGTTGAGGCGGCAACTGGTAGAGCGGCTGGGCGGTACGCCCGAGGCTCTGCGTGACGTGTCGGTATCGCTGGACAACGTGGGCCGGGTGGCCATGGCGCAGGGCGACTGGGCGCAGGCCGAGAGCGTCTACCGCGAAGGCCTGGCGCTGCGACGGCAATTGGCGGAGCGGCTGGGCGACAGGCCCGAGGCGCTGCGCGACCTGTCCATTTCGCTGAACCATGTGGGCGACGTGGCGAGGGCGCAAGGCGACTGGGCGCAGGCCGAAAGCGTCTATTGCGAGGGCTTGGCGTTGAGCCGGCAATTGGTGGAGCGGCTGGGCGGCACGCCCGAGGCGCTGCGTGACCTGTCCCTTTCGTTGAACAACATGGGCGACGTGGCCACGGCGCAGGGCGACTGGGCGCAGGCCGAGAGCGCCTACCGCGAAAGCCTGCGCATCAGTCGGCAACTGGCGGAGCTTCTGGGCGGCACGCCGGAATCGCTGAACGATCTGGCCATGGGCCTGGCGAATCTGGACCGGTGCCCTGGCGGCAACCCCGCTGCGCGGGCCGAGGCCTTGCAGATTCGTGAGGCTCTGGTGCAGCGTTGTCCGGATGTGAAGCGCTACCGCGACGCGCTGGCTGCGCTGAAGGCTGACAATCCGGCTTCCGTTCCTGACGCCTCATCATGAAGTACATCTCCACCCGCGGTGACCAGACCGAACGCGGCTTCTCGGACATCCTGCTCGAAGGCCTGGCGCCCGATGGCGGCCTCTACCTGCCCAAGACCTACCCGAAGGTCGACGCCGCCACGCTGACGCGCTGGCGCGGCCTGGCGTATGCCGACCTTGCGTTCGAGATCCTGTCGCTCTACATCGACGACATCCCGGCCGACGATCTGCGGGCGATCACGCGCCGTGTCTACACGGCAGAAGTCTTTGGCACCGACAAGATCACGCCGCTGACCTGGCTGGGCACGGGCATCGCGCTGCAAGGCCTGTCCAACGGCCCCACGCTGGCCTTCAAGGACATGGCCATGCAACTGCTGGGCGCCTTGTTCGAGTACGAACTGGGCCGCCGCGGCGAGACGCTGAACATCCTGGGCGCGACGTCGGGTGACACCGGCAGTGCGGCCGAATACGCGATGCGCGGCAAGAAGGGCGTGAACGTGTTCATGCTGAGCCCGCACGGTCGCATGAGCCCCTTCCAGCAGGCGCAGATGTTCAGCCTGCAGGACGCCAACATCCACAACATCGCCGTGGAAGGCGTGTTCGACGACTGCCAAGACATCGTCAAGGCAGTGTCGGCGGACCTGGCCTTCAAGCGCGAGCACCGCATCGGCACGGTGAACTCCATCAACTGGGCGCGGCTGCTGGCCCAGGTCGTCTACTACTTTGCGGGCTACTTCCAGGCCACGAAGAGCAACACCGAGAAGGTCAGCTTCACGGTGCCGTCGGGCAATTTCGGCAATGTCTGCGCGGGCCATGTGGCGCGCCAGATGGGTCTGCCGATCGACCGGCTGGTGGTGGCCACCAACGAGAACGATGTGCTCGACGAGTTCTTCCGCACCGGCCACTACCGCCCGCGCGGCACGGCCGACACGCACGAGACCTCCAGCCCGTCGATGGACATCTCCAAGGCCAGCAATTTCGAGCGTTTCGTGTTCGACCTGCTGGGCCGCGACGGCGCGCGCGTGAAGCAGCTGTTCGGCGCCGGGCAGTTCACGCTCAGCGCCGGTGAGCATGCCGAGATCGCGCGCTTCGGCTTCGGCTCCGGCCGCAGCACGCATGCCGACCGCATTGCCACCATTCGCCGCTGCCATGCCGAACACGGCATCGTCATCGACCCGCACACGGCCGACGGCCTCAAGGTGGCCCTGGAAGCGCGCGCTGCCGACACGATCATGCTGGTGCTGGAGACGGCGCTGCCTGCCAAGTTCGCCGCCACCATCCACGAGGCGCTGGCCATCGAGCCGCCCCGGCCCGCCGCGCTCGACGGCATCGAGGACCTGCCCAAGCGGGTCACCGTCATGCCGGCCGATGCCGAGCGAATCAAGGCCTACATCCATTCCCATGTCTGACGGCAAGAAGCCCGCGTTGATCGCACTGGACGATGTGCTGGCGTCGCTGCTGGCGCAGATGACGCCGCTGACCGGCACCGACACCGTCGCCACGGTCGAGGCGCGTGGCCGCGTGCTGGCGGCCGACCTGGTCTCCCCGGTGGACGTGCCGCCCGAGGACAACTCGGCGATGGACGGTTACGCGCTGCGCTTTGCCGACCTGGCCGCCCCGCTGCCCGTCACGCAGCGGGTGCCGGCCGGCAGCGTGCCCGTGCCGCTGCCGCCCGGCGAGGCCGCGCGCATCTTCACCGGCGCGCAACTGCCACCGGGCGCCGACACGGTCGTCATGCAGGAGCATGCCGAGCTGGTGGACGGCCGCCTGCGCGTCACGCAGCCCGCCCGGGCGGGCCAGCATGTGCGCCGCCGCGGCGAGGACGTGCGGACCGGCTCGGTCGTGCTGCCCGCCGGCACGCGGCTGGACGCCGTCTCGCTGGGCCTCGCGGCCACGGCCGGTGCAGCGCAGCTGACCGTCGCGCGCCGGCCGCGCGTGGCGCTGTTCTCGACCGGCGACGAACTCGTCATGCCGGGTCAGCCGCTGCCGCCCGGTGCCATCTACAACTCCAACCGCTTCACGCTGCGGGCGCTGCTGGAGGGGCTGGGTTGCGAGGTCGTCGACCTGGGCATCGTGCCGGACCGGCTCGACGCGACCCGCGCAGCGTTGCGCGACGCGGCTTCGCGGGCCGACGTCATCGTCACCTCCGGCGGCGTGTCGGTCGGCGAGGAAGACCATCTCAAGCCCGCCGTGCAGGCCGAGGGCCGGCTGGACCTGTGGTCGGTGGCCATCAAGCCGGGCAAGCCCTTCGCTTACGGCAAGGTGCGCAGGCCCGGCGCCAGCGCCGAACCGGGTGGCGAGGGCGAGGCCCATTTCATCGGGCTGCCCGGCAATCCGGTGTCCAGCCTCGTGACCTTCCTCGTGCTCGTGCGGCCGGTGCTGCTGAAGCTGCAGGGCGCCACACAGCTCGCGCCACGCGGCTACCGCGTCGCGGCCGGCTTCGACTGGCCCAAGCCCGACAAGCGCCGCGAGTTCATGCGTGTGCGGCTGGACGAGGCTGGCGGCCTGGCGCTGTTCGGCAACCAGAGCAGCGGCGTGCTGACCTCGGCCTTCTGGGCCGACGGCCTGCTGGACAACCCGGCCGGCCAGGCGTTCGCCAAGGGCGACTCGGTGCGCTTCATCCCGTTCGCGGAGTTGCTGGCATGACGGTCACCGTGAAACTGCGCTTCTTCGCGTCGCTGCGGGAGAAGCTGGGCGAAGGCGAGGCGCTGGTACTACCCGATGGCAGCACCGTCGGCGCGGCCCGTGAGGCACTGCGCTCGCGCGGCGGCGTCCATGCGGAAGCACTGGCCCCCGGCCGTGCGGTGCGCTCGGCACTCAACCAGAAGATGTGCACCGAGTCAGCCGTGCTGGCGGACGGCGACGAGCTGGCGTTCTTCCCGCCCGTGACCGGCGGATGAAAGGCTTGCATCTCACGGCCGACTTGCGCGGCTGCGACCCGTCGGCGGCTCGGATGTTCGATGCGGCACAGCTGTCCCGCCTATGCCAGCACGCCGTGAGTCTGTCGGGCCTGACAGGCGTGGCCGAGCTCATGCATCGTTTCGGCCCGGCCGACGGGCAAAGCGGCATCACCGGCGTCGTGCTGCTGGCCGAGTCCCACGTGGCCGTGCACACCTGGCCGGAGCTGGGGGCGGTAACGCTGGACGTCTACGTCTGCAACTACGGCGGCGACAACAGCGAGAAGGCCCGCGTGCTGCTCGACGCCTTGATTCAGGTGTTCGAGCCGAGCGAAGTCAGCCGCCAGCAACTGCTCAGAGGCTGATCCGCGCCGCTGCACCCACGCCCGCCGTGTAGGCCTCCTCGAACACCGAATAGCTCGCCAGGTCGGCATGCGCGAAGGCGATGCGGCCGCGCGCCTCGTTCAGCGCCGCCAGCGCCGCCGACCCGCGCACGCCCGGCGTCGGGATGCTCATCGCATGGCCGAGGCGGCACAGGTCGATGCGGGCCAGCTTGGCCGGCAGGTCGGGGTGCGTCTGCGCCAGCTCATCCGTGACGACGCGTGCCCAGTGCTGCCAGGGCTGCTTCAACAGGTCGCCACGCTGTGCGGCGGGCAGCGCGAAATAGGCGGTCAGCAGCGGCGGGCGAGGCGTCGGGTCCAGCGACTGGTGGCGGGCGTCGACATAGCCCAGTGCTGTCGTGCCGTAGCGCACGTTGTCCCAGGCCGGCGGCGCGCCGGGGCGGGTCAGCAGCGGCTCGCGCAGCGCGAGGTTGGCCGTCAGCCAGGGTGCATAACTGAATTGGCCGGCGGCCTGGCGCAGCGCATCCGGCGGTGAGGCCAGCAGCCTGGCGGCGATGAACAGCGGCGTGGCCATGACGACGGCGCGGGCCTGCCAGCGCTCCGGCGCCCCGGCGGCTTCGTTCCAGGCCAGCAGGTCCACGCCGTGTTTGCCCTCCGTTACGCGCAGCACCACGCGGCCGACGTGGAGGCGGTCGCGCAGCGGCTCGGCGAGTCGGGCCGACAACCAGCCGTTGCCCTCGGCCCAGGTGAGCACCGGCTCACGCTCCGCGGTCTCGTCGCCTGGCGCATGAAAGCCGTGGCGGCTGGCGAAGTAGTGCAGGCCGGCCCAGGCCGACACCGTGGCCGCGCCGGCACCGAAGTCGTCGCGGCAGCAGTAGTCGAGGTACCAGCGCAGGCGGATGTCGGTCAGCGCGTTCGCGTCCAGCCAGGCGGCGAAGGTCTGTGCATCGAGCGCGGCGTGGCCGGGTGTCCAGCGCGCGTGGCGCGTCGGCATGGCGAAGCCCAGCTCGCGCTGCGCCTGCGCCACCAGCGCCGAGAAGCGGCGGTACTGCTCGCGGGCAGCTGGTGTTTGCGGCGGCGGCAGCAGGCCGTCGCGCCATTCGCCGTCGATGAACAGGCGCTCCTGCGGGCTGTGGCACAGGTGCCGCTCGTCCCATTCGGTGCGGCCCAGCACCTGGCGTGACAAGCCCAGCTCGGCCAGCAACTGCGCGACTTCGCGCGCCTGCGCGCCGGGCAGCGGCAGGTAGTGGGCGCCGAGCGGGCAGGGCGCGCCGCCCACGGTGTGGCCGCGGCTGTTACCGCCCGCCTGGGCTTCCAGGTCCAGCAGCGCGAGGTCGGTGACGCCGCGCTGGCTCAAGGCGCGCGCGGCGGCCAGCCCCGCAATGCCGGCGCCGACGATGACGACGTCGGCCTTCCTGAGCGGCCCGTCACCCGCGGGCAGTTCGCCGCGCAGCCGGTGGCCGCGTTCGGGGTGGGTGCCGACCCAGCCGCCTTGCAGCGGCGGTGTGTCGGGCGTGCAGCCGGCTGCGGCCAGGCCCGCGAGCAGCAACTCACGCCGCTTCAATGCACCTGACCCCATTCTTCCTCGAAGGTCTGCACCAGCGCCTGGTTGCTCAGCCGGTTCACTTCGGTCGGCACGCGGGCCATGTCGGGCGGGAAGTCCAGCAGCGCCGGCAGGCTGCTCGGGCTGACGAAGCGCAGCCCCGGCGGGAACTGCGTGGGCCGCCGGAACGGCCGGCGCGCCGCCAGCACGAAGCCCCATTCGCCGAAGCTGGGCACATGGGCGTGGTAGGGCGTGGTGGTCAGCCCGGTCGCCTCGATGGTGGTCACGACGGTCCAGAAGCTGCGCCGCGCGATCAGCGGTGACGTGGTCTGCACGACGGCGTAGCCGCCAGCAGCAAGGTGCTGATCCACCAGTTCGTAGAAGCTGGCCGTGTAGAGCTTGCCGAGGGCGAAGTTGGACGGGTCGGGGAAGTCGATGACGATGACGTCGAACACGTCCTGCTGCTGCTCCAGCCAGCCGAAGGCGTCGGCGTTGACGATGCGCAGCTTGGGCGACGACAGCGAATGGCCGTTCAAGGCCGCGAGCTTCGCGTTGTCGCGGAACAGCGTGGTCATCAGCGGGTCCAGCTCGACGAGGGTGACCTGCTCGACGCTCGGGTACTTGAGGATCTCGCGCACCGCCATGCCGTCGCCGCCGCCGAGAACCAGCACGCGCTTCGGCGCGCCGTGCGCCGCCATGGCGGGCTGCACCAGCGCCTCGTGGTAACGGTATTCGTCCTTGGAATGGAACTGCAGGTTGCCGTTCAAGAACAGCCGCGTGCCGGCGCGGCCGTCGGTGACGACGATGCGCTGGTAGGCGCTGCTCTGCTTGAAGACGATGTGCTCGCCGTAGAAGCGGTCTTCGGCCCAGGTGGTCAACTGCTCGGCGCCCAGCAGCGCGGTGAACAGCATGAGCGCGGACAGCGCGCAAGCCGCCGTCAGTGAGACGCGTGCCCGCAGCTCGGCGCGGAACAGCCACAGCGCCCACACCGCCACGGCCACGTTCAGCAGGCCGAACGCCACGCCTGTGCGCACCAGGCCCAGGTGGGGCACCAGCACCAGCGGGAAGGCCAGCGCGACGAGCAGCGCGCCGAGGTAGTCGAAGGTCAGCACCTGCGAGACCAGGTCCTTCAGCCCGTAGCGCGCGCTGAAGTGGCGCTTGAGGATGCGCATGACCAGCGGGATCTCCAGCCCCACCAGCGTGCCGACCAGCAGCACCAGCGCGTAGAGCAACACGCGGAAGGTGGCGGCCTCGCCCGGCGGCAGCAGGCTGTGCACGGCGAACAGCGCCGCCGGCATCAAGCCGCCGACGACGCCCACCAGCAGCTCCACCTGCAGGAACACGCCGACGAGCTGGCGCTCGACGAAGCGCGACAGCCATGAGCCCAGGCCCATCGCGAACAGGTAGACGCCGATGACCGTGGAGAACTGCAGCACGGAGTCGCCCAGCAGATAGCTGGCCAGCGCGCCGGCCGCCAGCTCATAGACCAGGCCGCAGGCTGCGATCAGGAAGACGCTGGTCAGTAGCAGCAGCTCGGCGACCGAGACGCGGGAGGCTGCGGGGCTTTGGGAATCGCTCAAGGCTTGGGTGGCGTCAAGGTGACCGAGAACGCCAACCGCTTGCCGTCGGCGCTGGCGGCGATGTTGCGCACGGCGCCGCCCAGCTCGGGCAGGTCGGCGAACGGCTGGAAGCTGCTGCCGGGCTTGCCGTCCCAGCGCAGGAACAGGTGGCCGCGGGCCATCAGCAGCGAACCGTCGGGCAGCCACGCGAAATACTGGCTGCGGTTGGCGGGCTTGTCGCCCCCGGGCAGCGGCGGTGTCTGGACGAGCACCTGCGGCTGCGCGTCGCCCGGGCCCATGGCCGCGACGACCCAGCGGTCGGCATCGGTCTGGTCGACGAAGGTGGCACGCTTGCCGTCCGGCGTGCGGCCAAAAGAGCGGCCGGGCTTGGCGGTAAGCAGCGTCTGCTGGCCGGTGGTGCGGTCGATCAGCACGGCACGGTGCTGGTTGCGCTCGGGTACGTCGTCGACGATGAACGCGGCCAGCAGCGAGGGTGTGACCCATGCGTGGTAGCCGATGCGCTTGGTCGGCACGACGGGCGCGACGGGCTTGCCGTCCCAGCCGAAGCGCCACAGCGAGGGCTCGTTCATCTCGATGCCGTAGGCGGGGTCTGCGGTGATGACGCGGATGGCCGAGAACCCGCTGCCGTCGGCCAGCGGCGTGGGTGAGTAGAGGTTCTCGGTGGTCGCGGTGACGGCCGTCGTCGCGCCGCTGGCGATGTCGTAGCGGTAGACGTTGTTGGAGCCGGAGCGCCCCGACGCGTAGACCACGGCCGCACCGTCGGGCGTGAAGGCCGGCTGGCTGTTGCTGCCCTTGCCGGGCGTGATGTTGCGCACGTCGCGGATGCCGGCCTTGACGTCCAGCTGGGCGACGAAGACGGCCACGTCGGGCGGCGCGTCGGCGGCGCGGGCGGACCACGCGGGCAGGGCGAGTGCCAGAAGCAGGGCCTGGGCGAGGCCGCGGGCGGTGAATCTCATGGAAGGGGCCTGTGCAGTCGTTCGGCGGAGCGCGAGTGTCCGCTAGAAGCTGACGGCCTGCGGCAACGCCTTGCTCCAGTAGAAGATGTCCCAGCCGGCGCGCAGGCCGCCGGTGGTGAACGGGTCGGTGGCGATCAAGGCCTCGACGGCTGCCTTGTCCGGCGCGCGCAGCACCCACAGGCCGCCCACCGGCGTTGCCTCGGGCGATTCGCGCAGCGAGCCTGCCGCGCGCACCACGTCCTGGTGCGCCGCCACCCATTCGAGATGGGCCTGCAGCAACTGCCGGTGCAACTCAGCGGCGCCGGGTTTGTCGTGGAAGCGGACGGCGAACAAGGTCCAGTCTTCGTGGGCGTTCGTCGTCAGCGCGGAGAAGTCGTGGTTCAGCGGCGCGGCCTGAGTCGACTCACCCATGAATCGCCGCGGCGATGATGTGACCGATGGACAGGCACATCGCGCCCACCACGATGGCCAGCGCGACGTTCTTGTGCTCCACGATCTCTTCCCACAGCTTGTAGGGCGTGATCTTGTCGACGATGACGAAGGAGACCCAGAAGATGACGACGCCGATGATGGCGTACATCATGGAGCCGAGGACGATTTCGGGTTTGAGCCAGTCGAGGGTCATGGTGATTGCTCCAGGTGTGTGGTCCTACTTGTGGCCGCCGCCGCCGCTGCTGTAGCCGCCATAGCTGCCGCCGCTCGAGCTGCCGGAATAGCCGCTGCGCGTGCTGCTGCGGCATTGCTGGTACTCGGCACTGTTCTCGCCGAAGCTGTCCTTGTAGCGCTGGCAGTCGTCCCTGGAGCAGGCGCGCAGCAGGGCGAACAGCAACACGATCAGCAGCAAGCCGATGAGGATGTTGCGCAGCAGCGTGCCGCCGCTGCTCTTGAAGGCGGAGGCGTCGCGCGCGAACTGCGCGGCAGGCGCTTTCAACCCGAAGGCCTTCTGCACGGCCGCCGCCGGCAGCGTCTGGCCGCCGCTCCACGTGACCTCCGGGCCCTGCTTTTCTCGGCTCAGCAGGTGCTGGCCGTCGGGGCTGGCGAAGTCGGTCACCTGCACGCGATCGTCCAGCCGCACGGGCCAGTAGAACTCGCCCAGCACATGCGTCGTCTTGGCGCCGTAGACCCAGCGCTGCCGGTAGCTGCGGCCTTGCCACGTGACGCCGCCACGGCCCTGGCTTGGCGCGCCCGTCAAGGTGCGCACCAGGCTCCAGCCTTCGCGCGTGTCGACGAGGAAGGCGAAGCCGGCCAGGCGGTTGTAGAGCAGGTATTCACGCCAGAAACTCTGCTCGTCGTCTGCGTCCTCGGGGATGTCGCAGCGCTCCTGGTAGCCGACGACCTGCCAGGCCAGCGGCTTCTCGCCCGCCAGCGCCAGCGTGCCGGTGCGGCCCAGCGGGATCAGCGGGTCCAGCCCCGGCGGCTGCGCGATGAAGCCCAGCGCCTTGGCGTCGCCCTCGGGCAGGTCGACGATGGCCTGGCACTGCGCGCAGGCCATGCTCTTGCTTTGCGCCAGCTTGGGCGCCAGCGGCGCGCCGCAACTGGGGCAGGCGATGGACCGGCCCTTGAACTTCGCCTCGGCAACGGATTCGCCCTCGGCCGTCGTGCGCAGGCCCTGCAAGGCCAGGTCGGCGAGCTTCACGCCGCGGCCTACGCTCCATACGGGCGGGCCGTCCTCGCGGAACTCCAGCGAGCCGACCTCGTCGCGATCGTTGCGCAACTCCACCACGCGGCCAGTGCGCGGCACGCGCGGCAGTTCGCCCTCGGCCGCCCGCAGTGCGGCGTCGACGACGGCGGCGACCTGCCAGCGTTGGCCAGCGAGCGTCAGCGGCAGGCCGACCTGCGGCTCACGCGGTGGGGCGTCGGTGAGGGGTGCTTCCAGGCTGAGGACGAACTGCCCGTTGTCCTCGCTGAGCCAGGCGACGCGTGTCTGACCGCTGGCTTCGAACAGCAGATGCCATTCGTTCCAGTTGCCCAGGTCCGAGCCGCGCTGCACCCGGCCGACCACGGCGAAGCCGCTGCCCATCCAGCGGCCGGTGGCGCCCAGCTGCAGCGGGGAGTAGTCCTCGAAGATCTCCGCGCTCTGGCCGATGCGCGCCAGCGTGTCGCCGTCGCGCAGCAGCGTGCTGCGGCAGAAGCCGCAGACGGCCGTCGACGAGGCAGCGCTGGCGAACTCGACCGGCGCGCCGCAGTTGGGGCAGCTCGCGCGCCAGCGGCGCTGCGCGGCTGGCGCGGGGTCAGCCAAGCTTCTTGAGGAGGTCGGCCTTCTTCGCGGCGAATTCCTCGTCGGTCAGGATGCCCTTGGCCTTGAGGTCGCCGAGCTTCTCGAGCAGCGCGACGATGTCGTCGGGCCTGCTGGCCGTCGGGGCGGGGGCGGCGGTGCCCACACCGGCCAGGCCCTGGCCCAGCGTCTGCGCGAGCGTCTGGCCCAGGGCCACGCCGGCGCCCAGGCCCACGGCTTCACCAGCGATGCCGCTGCCACCGTTGCCCACGCCCTTGGCCATCTCGGGCAGTGCCTGGGCCGCCTGGTATTGCATGAACTGGCCCATGTTCTGGCCAATGATGCCCATGCCGATGCGCTGGTCGAGGATCTTCTGCAGCTCCTCGGGCAGCGACACGTTCTGCATCGTGACCGACAGCAGCTCCAGCCCCAGCGCCGAGAAGGCGGGCGCCGTGGCGTTCTTCAGCGCGTTGGCGAATTCGACCTGGTTGGCAGCGAGATCCAGGAAGGGCGTGCCGCTGCCGGCCACCGCGTCGCTGATGTGCTGCAGCATCAGCCCGCGCAGTTGGCCTTCCAGGTCGGCGACGGTATAGCGTTCTCGCGTCCCTGAAATCTGGGTATGAAAAGCCTTGGGGTCCTGGATGCGGAAGGCATAGTTGCCGAACGCGCGCAGCCGCACGGCGCCGAAATCCTTGTCGCGGATGGAGATCGGTTGGCTGGTGCCCCAGCGCTGGTCGATCTGCTGGCGGGTGCTGAAGAAATAGACGTCGCTCTTGAAGGGCGACTCGAACAGCTTGTCCCAGTTCTTGAGGTAGGTCAGCACCGGCAGCGTCTGCGTCGTCAGGCGGTGCGTGCCGGGGCCGAAGACGTCGGCGATCTGGCCTTCGTTGACGAACACGGCGACCTGGGATTCGCGCACGACGAGCTGGCCGCCGTTCTGGATTTCCATGCCGGCCATCGGGAAGCGCCAGGCCAGCGTACCGTCGCCATCCTCGGTCCATTGGATGATGTCGATGAACTGTTTCTTGATGAAATCCATCAGAGCCATGTCGTTTCCCGGATGCGGTAGAGAAAAAGTTAGGCGGGAGTATCCGGCGCACATGGCCTGTTGCTTGTGCCAAACAGGTGAATCTCACCGCCGGTCAGGGTGAGAATCTGTGTCATGTCGCGAGTTTGTATCCAGACCGAAGATTTTGACCTTGGCCACGAAACCTTGGCGCTGCGCGCCGACGATGGCGGCGTCGGCGCCGTCGTTGCCTTTGTCGGCACGGTGCGGGAGCACAGTGCCGGCGAGCAGGTCAGCGCGATGGAGCTGGAGCATTACCCCGGCATGACCGAGGCGGCCATCGAGGCCATGGTGGATGACGCCTTCGCGCGGTTCGACATCCGTGCGGCCCGGGTCATCCACCGCGTCGGCCGGCTGGAGGCGCGCGACCAGATCGTGCTGGTGCTGGTGAGCAGCGCCCACCGCGGACAGGCCTTCCAGGCCTGCGAATTCCTGATGGACTATTTGAAGACCCAGGCGCCGTTCTGGAAGAAGGAACACACCCCCGCCGGCGCCCACTGGGTGGATGCGCGCGTGGCCGACGACGAGGCGCTGGCCCGCTGGGGCATCGTGGCGGGGAACGCAGCGTGAACGCGCTGGCGGTGGCCGCTGGTGCGGCAATCGGGGCGTTGACCCGCTGGCAGGCCGGCTTGCTGTTCAACACGCGCTGGTCGGGGTTTCCGCTCGGCACGCTGCTGGTGAACCTGGTGGGCGGTTTCCTGATCGGCATCGCGCTGGAGTGGTTCGGTCGCCAGCCCAACGAGGTGCTGAAACTGTTGCTGGTGACCGGCTTCCTGGGCGGGTTGACGACGTTCTCGGCGTTTTCGGGCGAGTCGCTGGCGCTGCTGCGCCATGGCGAGCTGGGGTTGGCCGCCTTGCACACGCTGGCGCATGTCATGGGATCGCTGTTCGCCGCCTGGCTGGGCATGCGACTCGTGCAGGCCTTGATCTAGGACAACTTGAAAAGCGCCAGGGGGCGCCCACTTGGCATCGCAACTGGAGGAATGATCCATGCGTGCCGACAAGTTCACCACCCGTTTTCAGGAAGCCCTGAGTGATGCCCAGAGCCTGGCGCTGGGCCGAGACAACCCCTACATCGAGCCCGTCCACGTGCTGTCGGCGATGCTGGCGCAGGACGATGGCCCGCGCGCGCTGCTGGAACGAGCCGGCGTGAAGGCGCCGGCGCTGAAGACGGCGCTGGAGGGCTTGATGGCCGGCCTGCCGCAGGTCAGCGGGGCCGGGCAGACGGTGCAGGCGGGCCGTGACCTCGTCGCGCTGCTGCAGGCGGCCGAGAAGGAGGCCACCAAGCGTGGCGACCAGTTCATTGCCAGCGAGATGTTCCTGCTGGCGCTGGCCGACGCCAAGACGGACCTGGCGGGCGTCGTGCGCGGCCACGGCCTGACGCGCAAGGCGCTGGAGGCGGCCATCGAGGCGGTGCGGGGCGGCCAGTCCGTGGACAACGCCGAGGCCGAAGGCCAGCGCGAGGCGCTCAAGAAGTACACGCTGGACCTGACCGAGCGCGCCCGCCTGGGCAAGCTGGACCCGGTCATCGGCCGCGACGAGGAGATCCGCCGCGCCATCCAGGTGCTGCAGCGCCGCAGCAAGAACAACCCCGTCTTGATCGGTGAGCCGGGCGTGGGCAAGACGGCCATCGTCGAAGGCCTGGCGCAGCGCATCGTCAACGGCGAGGTGCCCGATTCCCTGAAGAACAAGCGCGTGCTGGTGCTGGACATGGCGCTGCTGCTGGCCGGCGCCAAGTACCGCGGCGATTTCGAGGAGCGTCTGAAGGGCGTGCTGAAGGAGGTGGCGCAGGACGAAGGCCAGACCATCCTGTTCATCGACGAGATCCACACCATGGTGGGCGCCGGCAAGGCCGAAGGTGCCATCGACGCCGGCAACATGCTGAAGCCCGCGTTGGCGCGTGGCGAGCTGCACTGCATCGGCGCGACGACGCTGGATGAATACCGCAAATACGTCGAGAAGGACGCGGCGCTGGAGCGCCGTTTCCAGAAGGTGCTGGTCGACGAGCCCAGCGTGGAGGCCACCATCGCCATCCTGCGCGGGCTGCAGGAGAAGTACGAGGTGCACCATGGTGTGGAGATCACCGACCCGGCCATCGTTGCCGCGGCCGAGCTGAGCCACCGCTACATCACCGACCGCTTCCTGCCCGACAAGGCCATCGACTTGATCGACGAGGCAGCGGCCAAGATCAAGATCGAGATCGACTCCAAGCCCGAGGCGATGGACCGGCTCGACCGCCGCATGATCCAGCTCAAGATCGAGCGCGAGGCCGTGCGCAAGGAGAAGGACGAGGGTTCGCTGAAGCGCTTCGCCCTGATCGAAGAAGAGCTGGGGAAACTGCAGCGCGAGTACGAGGACCTCGAAGAGATCTGGACCGCCGAGAAGGCGCAGGCCCAGGGTTCGGCCCACGTCAAGGAAGAGATCGACCGCATCCGTGTGCAGATTGAGGAACTCAAGCGCAAGGGTGACTTCAACAAGCTCGCCGAGCTGCAGTACGACCGCCTGCCCAAGCTGGAAAAGCAGCTGAAGGAAGCGCAGGACAAGGAGGCCAGCAAGGCCGGCGGCAGCAAGCCGCAGCTGCTGCGCACGCTGGTCGGCGCCGAGGAGATCGCCGAGGTCGTGGCGCGGGCCACGGGCATTCCGGTGTCCAAGCTCATGCAGGGCGAGCGCGAGAAGCTGCTGCAGATGGAAGCCAAGCTGCATGACCGCGTGGTGGGCCAGGACGAGGCCATCCAGGCCGTGTCCGACGCCATCCGCCGCTCACGTGCCGGCCTGTCCGACCCCAACCGGCCGCTGGGCAGCTTCCTGTTCCTCGGCCCCACGGGTGTCGGCAAGACCGAGCTGTGCAAGGCGCTCGCCGGCTTCCTGTTCGACAGCGAAGACCACATGGTGCGTATCGACATGAGCGAGTTCATGGAGAAGCACTCGGTGAGCCGCCTGATCGGCGCGCCTCCGGGCTATGTCGGCTACGAGGAGGGCGGCACGCTGACCGAAGCCGTGCGCCGCAAGCCTTACTCCGTGCTGCTGCTCGACGAGGTGGAGAAGGCTCACCCGGACGTGTTCAACGTGCTGCTGCAGGTGCTGGACGACGGCCGGCTCACCGACGGCCAGGGCCGCACGGTGGACTTCAAGAACACCGTCATCGTGATGACCAGCAACCTTGGCTCGCAGCACATCATGGCGCTGGCGGGTCAGGGCGAGGACGTCATCCGCGATGCGGTGTGGGGCGAGGTCAAGAGCCATTTCCGGCCCGAGTTCCTGAACCGCATCGACGAGACGGTCATCTTCCATGCGCTGGGCGCCGAGCACATCAAGTCCATCGCCAAGATCCAGCTGCGTCAGCTCGAGGCGCGCCTGGACAAGCTGGAGATGAAGCTGGATGTCTCCGACGCGGCGCTGGACGAGCTGGCCAAGGTCGGTTTCGACCCGGTGTTCGGCGCGCGGCCGCTCAAGCGCGCCATCCAGCAGCGGGTGGAGAACCCGCTGTCCAAGCTGATCCTGGAAGGGAAGTTCGGTCCCAAGGACCTGATCCCGGTGGACGTGGACGGCGGCGAGTTCTCGTTCGGCCGCGTCGTCCACTGACGGTTACGGCTGCGCTCCGTAGGTGACGGTGTTGGACTGCAGCGCGAAGACGCCGGCGTAGGTGCGCAGCCAGACGGTGGTTCCGGATTGCTCGATGAGCGATCCGGCCATTTCCAGGTCGAAGCGTGGGCTCACGAAGGCGGATCTGAAGATGACCTTCTGCTCACCGGCGCTGGATTCGGGCTTGTCGCGGTTGTAGAAGGTCAGCAGCTTGCGGTAACCCGCGCGAAGGTCGTCGCGCAGAGCGGCCGTCTGGGTGTCGCTCAAGGCAGCCAGGCTGTCCAGCGAGTAGCTGCCGGGCAGCTGCAGCACGTATTTCGTCGACCAGGGCTTGCCGTTGGCGCCGGTGGCTTCGATGAACAGCGCCGCGCCGGTGTTCAGCGTTGTTTCGTTGACCTTGATGACCAGCAGATAAGGCGTCAACCGCACGGTGGCCGTCGTGCCGTCGGGTTGCAGCGCCAAGCGCTGCGTTGCGGCGGCCTCCTGGAACAGCGTCACGGGGTCGACCTTGACCTTGCCGGTCAGCTTGGCGGCGTCGGCCTTGGTCGCCGACTCGATCATCGACACGTTGGCCGCCACGCCGAGCGGCCCCAGCAGGCCCAGGGCTGCACCGGCGCCGCCGAAGTTCTGCGAGTAGACGATGGATTTCTCGTTGTTCAGATGCTGCGCGGTATGGTCGGCGCGCTTGATGGTCTCGGCGATTGCGACGCCATGGGTGTCGGCGGGCGAGCGGACCCGGGCCGTGGGCAGAGCGGGCGCGGCCGCGCAGCCGGCAAGCGTGGCGGCCGTGAGGGCGAGCAGGAACAGGCGCATCGGGCGCATGGGAAACCTTCGTGAAGTGGGAAATTACCTGGTAGGGCACGCAGCCGAGGTGCGCGCACGGCCCGAAGTATGGCGCCATCACGTAACAAGTCCGTGAGGCGGCAATGCCCCGGGTTGGCGCGGCTCATGCGGTCTTCGGCGAGTCTCCGATCAGCGTCTGGTCGGTCTCGACGCGGTTGCGGCCGGAGTGCTTGGCTCGGTAGAGCGCTTCGTCCGCCCGCTTGAGCGCGCCGGCCACCGGCGCCCCGGGTGGCGCCAGCGCGACGCCGAAACTGGCCGTGACGCTCAAGCGGCCGCTGCTGCTGCGGATCTCGGCCTGCTGAACCCGCTCGCGTAACTTCTCGGCCAGCCGGCCGGCGTCGTCCAGGCGGATGCCCCGGCAGGCGATGAGGAATTCCTCACCCCCCAGCGCCCGAAGACGTCGCTGGTGCGCAGGTTGGCGGCGACGACGGCGGTCACGCGCTTGAGCACCTCGTCGCCGCAATCGTGGCCGTGGCGGTCGTTGATGAGCTTGAAGTGGTCGATGTCCAGCAACACCAGCGTTGCGCCCTGGGCGGCTTCTTCGAAGTCGTCCAGCGCCTGCTCCAGCCCGCGGCGGTTCAGCACGCCGGTGAGTTCGTCGATGGTGGCCAGCCGGCGCAACCGGTCTTGCTCGATGCGCAGTTGCCGCGTACGCGTCGTCAGCGCGTCGATCTCCTGCCGCTGTCGGTTGTGGCGCCGGTTGAGCTGCTTCCAGCGGCGCAGCGCCAGCAGCGAGGCGACCAGCAGCCAGCCGCACAGAATGCCCAGATAGATCCGTTCGTGGTGGACCCAGACGCCCTTGAGCGTCAGCCGGCGCAATTGCAGATCGTGCTCCTGGCCGGTCAGCTCGGAGGGCAGGTCGATGGCCACGGCCGTCGCGTTCTCGAGCCCCGGGCGGTTGTATTCGCGCGGCAGATCGAACTGCTGCACCCACCATTCCGGCACCGTCAGCTCTGCGAGCTGCAGCGCCAACGGCTGGGCCAGGTCGCGGGGGCGCAGGTTGATGGAGTGGATGCGTGCGCTGTTGGCGTCGTCCACGCGGGAGAAGCGCGGGTCGAAGTTGCGGATCCCGACGCGCACGTGCGGCGCGGGGCCCTGGTAGCGAATGTCCAGCTCCAGGGTGTCGAAGCCGCTGAGGTCAAGCCCCCGGGCCGGGTCGTCGCCGCCCAGCACGAAGGTCAGGCCGCAAGGCTGATACGGCGCCGGCGCCGTGTAATGACAGTGCCAGTGCAGGTCGTCGGCGTCGCGCCATTGCACGGGCGTCCCGGCGGCGGCCGGACCGGGCGTCAACAGGTAGAGATTGGAGGCGGTGCCGGGCGCCGTCAGCTCCAGCGTGCGCGGCGGCACCAGCTCGACAGCCAGCAGCGCCACGACCGTCAGCACGATGCCGGCCATCAGCAGATTGGGTTTGCTCAGGTCGTATCGCACTCAGCCAGGGAACGATGAAGGGGGGGCAGGGCCACTGTAGGGCCGGCAGGGCGCCAAGTCTCGCTCAACGGCCGCTTCCCGTGTCAAAGGTCACTGTCTGCGGCGGCGCCGATAGCGTGGCCTGCGGGTTTTGCCGTCAGTGCGGTGCACCGGTTTGGGGTCAAGATGTGGCATGGACGGGCTGCTCGACCTCTATCACCGCCACGCCGACTGGCGAGACCTGACGCTCGTGCTCCTGTCGCCGCTGTTCGGCGTGTTCATCGCGCTGGAGGCCTGGCGGTTTCGCCGCACCGGCGTGTTTGACTGGCGCGACACGCTCGACAGCCTGAACAGCGGCGGCAGCTACCTGGTGGTCGACCTGCTGCTGCTGGGCGTGCTGGTGCTGCCGGCGATGGGCTGGGTCTACGAGCACCGTCTCTGGACCATCGACATCACCCCCTGGCGATTCGCCGGGCTGTTCCTGCTGGTGGAGCTGCTCTATTACGGCTTTCACCGCGCCAGCCATCGCGTTCGCTGGTTCTGGTGCGCGCATGTCGTGCATCACGGCTCCGAGAAGATGAACTTCGGCACGGCACTGCGGCAGAGCTGGTTCTATCCCGTAGCCGGCAACTGGTTGTTCTACCTGCCGGCGGTGTGGCTGGGCTTCCAGCCACGGTGGGTGCTGTTCGCGCTGTCGTTGAACCTGGCCTACCAGTTCTTCGTGCACACGACCTGGGTGAGCCGCCTGCCGCGCTGGTTCGAGTTCGTGTTCAACACGCCGTCGCACCACCGGGCTCACCACGGCCGCAACCCGCAGTACATCGATCGCAATTTCGGCGGCACGCTGATCCTGTTCGACCGGCTGTTCGGCAGCTTCGAGCCCGAACGCGCGGCGGTGGATTACGGGCTGGAGCATCCCGTGCGCACGCACAACCTGTTCTGGCTCAACGCGCACGAGTGGCGCGCGATGTTCCACGACATGCGTTGCGAGAAGACCTGGGGCCTGCGCCTGGCGCACCTGTGGAAGCCGCCGGAATGGCGGCGGCATGGCAACGGTTTCAGGGCTTGAGGTGTTTGGCCAGGAAGGCCGCCATCCGGTCCGCGAAGTCGACGCGGTTGCTGGTGATGCTGAAGCCATGGCCTTCGCCGGGATAGCTCACCCATTCGGGTTCGTTGCCCGCCTCGCGTAACGCGTCGCGCATGCGCTTGCCGTGGGCCAGCGGCACGCGCAGGTCGTTCTCGCCGAAGGCCAGTAGCACCGGCCGCTTCAGGCGCGCCGCCTGCTTGAGCGGCGAGTTCGCGACGATCATGTCGGCGTCCTTCACGGCGTCGCCCACCATGTCGGGCAGCCGGTACTGGCGGCCCGCTTCGGGGATGTCGTCGCGTACCCACCAGGAGCCGCTGACGTAGAGGTCCAGGTCGGTCACGGCCACCCAGGCAACGCCGCATTGGTAGAGGTCGGGGTCCTTGATGAGCCCCATCAGCGTGCTGTAGCCCCCGTAGCTGCCACCGGCGATACAGGCCTTGTCGCTGGCGATGCCCTGTTGTTGCGCCCAGCGCAGCGCATCGGCCACATCGTCCTGCATGGCCTGGCCCCACTGCTTGAACCCGGCCCGGTAGTGCTCATGGCCGTAGCCGGTGCTGCCGCGGAACTCGGGCTCGATGACGACGAAGCCGCGCGACGCCAGGAACTGGCCATAGGCCCGCCAGCCCCACACGTTGCCACGCACCCAGGGGCCGCCGTGCACCAGCACCACGGCTGGCAGCGGGCCCTGCGCATCGGGCTTGCGCGTCACCCATACCGGCAGGTCACGGCCGTCGCGGGCCTGCGTGCGGTGGAAATCCATCTGCGCCATCTCCGCCGGCTTCACGTCGTTGCGCACGCGGCCCACAGCACGCCAGGGCTTCTCGCCGTCGGGCGGCTGCGCCTGGTAGACCCACCACTGGCCCGGGTCGCGGTCGCTGTAGCTGCGCACCAGCGCAGTCATGTCGGGCTGGCCGCAACGGCGGCAGTCGATGCGGTTGATGCGGCCCGGCATGCGCGCATCGACCTCGGCCTGCAAGGCTTTCAGTGCGGGATGGAACCACACCGTGGTCTCGCCATCGGTGGTCAACCGCACACCCAGCGCAGCGCCGCCGCCCTCGTTGAGCATCTGCCCCCAGAAGTCGAAACCTGGCGCCGTGACGACGGGTTGAGGCGCCGGCGCGCCGCGCTCGACGTCGTAGCGGCTCAGCACCAACTGTTGGTCCTTGCTCGGGGTGTGCAGCACGTAGAGCTGGCCAGCGTCGTCTACCGAATGAGGGCTGAAAGGCGTCTGGAACAACGGTGTGTCGTAGAGCTGGCGCCAAGCCTGCTCACCGGGGCCTCGCCAGTAGGCGCCTTTGCGGCCCTGATGTTCAGTGACGGCCACGCGCAGTTCGCCGCGGCTGTCCGTCAGCCAGTCGATGGTGTGGGGCGGCGCCTGGGACTCCAGGCTGCGCGTGCGGCCCGTGCGGGTGTTCAGCCACAGCGGTGTCGCGATGTGGTCGGCGTCGTTGCTCACATGAGCGATGAGCACCTCGTCCCCGGTCTTGCCGGGCTGAGGCGCTGGCACGCGCAGCAGACGGTGGTTCCAGTCCAGCAGGCGCTCGTTGCGGTTGGAACCGTCGGTGATGACGGGCTTGCCCATGCGCCGCACCAACTGGCGCATGTCGCTGCCGTCGGGGTTCACGGCGAACAAGCCCGGTTGGCCGTTGGGGCGGCCGCTGCCGTTGGATTCGTCCACGACGCCGAAGATCAGTCGGTTGTCGTTGACCCATTGCACCTGGGCGATGTCGCCGTCCGAGAACTGTGCCGCGCGGACGACCTTGCCGCTGCTCAGGTCGAAAACGGCCAACCCCACGCGCCCGAGGCCCTTGGCCGACGTGAGGGCCAGCAGCCGCCCGGAGGGCGACAGCCGCACATCGGCGATGTCGGGGTCCTTGAAGAACACCTCGGTGGGCGGTGGCGCCGCGTGGGCGCAGGTCAGCGTCAGCCAGAGGCCGGCGATGGCGCCGGCCCAGTGCTTGATGGTCTTCAAGGTCTCCTCCAGGGCCTCTTCGGTGGCGGCGGCGAAGCATAAGCCCCTGTTTCAGCGGGCCCGCGTCCGTCGTGGGTGCAAATTCCCGGTGCCGCGCCCCGCCGGCCCGACGCGCTGCAAGCGAGTCTCCCCGCGATACGAAAGCCTGGCCCTCGGGTGTGCGCCGGCTGCGTGAGAATGTGACGCCATGATTTCAGCCTCCCCCGACGACGCCCCGGTCGTCATCATTGGCGCCGGCCTGGCCGGCCTCACCGTGGCCTTGCACGTGGCCGACAGCGTGCCCGTCGTCGTGCTGGCCAAGCGAGAACTTGGCGAAGCCGCCACCGCCTGGGCCCAGGGTGGCATCGTCGGCGTGCTGGGCAGCGACGACAGCATCGACAGCCATGTGCGCGACACGCAGGAAGCCGGCGCGGGCCTCGTGGACGAGGCCACGGCGCGTTTCATCGCCGAGCGCAGCGCGGCGGCCGTGGGCTGGCTGGTGGCGCAGGGCGTGCCCTTCACGACGGACGACACCGGCCCCATGGGGCTGCACCTCACGCGGGAAGGCGGCCATGCGGTGCGCCGCATCGCGCATGCGGCCGACGCCACCGGCAAGGCCATCCACGAGCAGCTGCTCGACGTGGCGCGCCGCCACCCCAACATCCAGCTCTGCGAGCGCTGGATGGCGCTGGACCTGATCACGTCGCGCCACGCGCAGCGCGACGAACCGACGCGGGTGTACGGCGTCTATGCGCTCGACATCGACCAGCAGCGCGTCGAGACGCTGGCCGCGCGTGCCGTCGTGCTGGCCACGGGCGGCGCGGGCAAGGTGTATCGCTACACCACCAACCCCGACACCTCCACCGGTGACGGCATCGCGATGGCCTGGCGGGCCGGCTGCCGCGTGGCGAACATGGAGTTCATCCAGTTCCACCCGACCTGCCTGTACGTGCCCAACGCGCATCCGCAGGACCGGGGCTTCCTCATCACCGAGGCGCTGCGCGGCGAGGGCGCGCACCTGAAGCTGCCCGAGCAACTGGGCGGCACGCGCTTCATGGCGGCGCACGACGAGCGCATGGAGCTGGCGCCGCGTGACATCGTCGCCCGCGCCATCGACTTCGAGATGAAGAAGCATGGCCTGGACCATGTGTGGCTGGACGCCACGCACCTGGGCGAAGCCTTCCTCATCGAGCATTTCCCGACGATCCATGCGCGCTGCCTGAAGCTGGGCATCGACATCGCCCGGCAGCCCATTCCCGTCGTGCCGGCGGTGCATTTCACCTGTGGTGGTGCGGTGACGGATCTGGCCGGTCGCTGCGACCTGCCGGGGCTCTATGCGGTTGGCGAGACGGGCTACACCGGCCTGCACGGCGCCAACCGGCTGGCCAGCAATTCGCTGCTGGAATGCGTGGTGCTGGGCCAGACCTGCGCGGCAGACATCCTCGGCCAGGCGCCGCGGGAAGCAGCGCCGCTGCCGGCCTGGGATGAAAGCCAGGTCGAGAACGCCGACGAGCAGGTCGTCATCGCCCACAACTGGGACGAACTGCGCCTGCTGATGTGGAACTATGTCGGCATCGTGCGCACCACCAAGCGGCTGGAGCGCGCGCTGCACCGCATCGAGCTGTTGCGGGGCGAGATCGACGACTACTACGCCAACTTCCGCGTCACGCGCGACCTGCTGGAGCTGCGCAACCTGGTCGACTGCGCGGAGCTCATCGTCCGCTCCGCGCTGATGCGCCATGAGAGCCGTGGCCTGCACTACAGCCGTGACTACCCGCAGACGCTGCCGGTCAGCTTCCCGACGGTGTTGATCAGCGAGCGGCGCAGGCGCTGAGTCGGCACGCGGCCAGCCGCTCTATCAGCGGCTGCCGCGCCGGCCTTTGATCCCTGGACGGGCCATGGCGGGCGCTCAGGCGTAGAGCGCGGCCGGGTTTTCCGAGGTGCGGCTTCCTACAGCCGCTGGGTCAGCGTGAGCTTGATGTTACGGCCCGGCGCGTAGACCGCTTCGGCCAGATAGGGCTGCACGCTGCGGTTGAACAGGTTGTCCACGCTGAGGTTGAGCTTGGTGTCGGCCAGGCGGCCGCTGCCCTGCCACTGTGCGAACAGGCCATGCAGCGCATAGCCCTTGGAGGCGGGTAGCGCATAGGGCACGACCTCGTCGTCGGGCACCTTGGTCTGCGCCGCAACGAATTTGCCCTGCCAGCCCGCCGCGATGCCGGCGCTGGGCCATTTGCCGCCCACCACCAGGACCGCCTTGGGCGCACCGATGTCGATCAGCGGCTGATTCTTGGTGGCCCAGGGGTCGCGGATGGAGCCCTTGTGCTCGCCCTCCATCCAGGCCAGCGAGGCGTTGGCGAAGTAGCGGCGTGCGTCGTAATGTGTTTCCACTTCAACGCCCTGACTCTCGTAGCCCGGCAGGTTGCGATAGAACGGCATGTTGGGCGGCCGCGCAGTGCCGGGCTCGACGAACACACCGAAGCGCTTGTGGATGTTGTCGTGCACGCGGTTGCGGAAGAGCGTGAGCGTGGCGGCGAAGGCGTCGCCGGCGGACAGCCAGTTGCCGCGCTCGTACTTGAGCCCGCCGCGCAGGGCGGTCACCCGCTCCTTGCGCAGGCTGCGGCTGGTGGCGGGTGCGCTGCTGGCGGCCGATTGCACTTCGAACACTTCGTCGATCACCGGCGCCCGCCAGGTGCGGCCGGCGTCGGCGAACAGCGTGGTCTCCGGCGTGGCGCGCCAGGCCAGGGACAGGTGTTGCGACCAGCCGTCGTGTTCGACCTCGCGGTAGTCGTGGCCTGCTGCCGGGTCGTTGTAGCGCGGTGCGAAGTTGGGCTTGCCTGCGGTGCTCACGTGGTCATAGCGCAGCCCCGGCGTGAGGCTGAAGTCGCCCCATTGCAGCCGGTCTTCCAGCCAGCCGGACACGGTGCGCTGCGTGCCGGAGGGCATGTAGTAGGGCTGCAGCCAGCCGTAGTTGTAGCTGGCATCGGCCGTGCGTGTGTGCAGGAACATCAGCGTGTCGCGCTTGTGATGCTGGGCCTGCACGTCCAGGGCCAGCTGGTGCTGCACGGCGGCGGTGGCGAAGCTGGCGGTATTGCTCAGCTCGAACTGGCGGTCACGGTAGCTGGCGTGGCTTTCCTTGCCGAGGCTGGCGGCGAAGTCGCTGGTGATGCTGTCCGGGCGCGAGTCGTCCTGCTGGCTGAGCGACTGGCTGAGCTTGAGCTGCACATCCAGCAACGGTTGGCCGGCGGGCGTGTAGCGCCATTGCAGGGCCTGGGTGCGGTCGGTCTGGTCGCGCCAGAGCACTTTGCGCAGCCAGGCCTCGCGCTCGCCGTAGCGGGCGATCTCGGCCGGCGTGGGCGCAGGGACTTCATCGCGCTTGGCGGCAAACGGCGACCATGCCTTGCTGCGGCCCTCGATATGCGAGAGGGTCAGCCGGCTCTCGCCCAGCGGCAGCGTCAGCTTGAGCAGGCCCGAGCGGCTGTGGCTGGCCGAGAACTCGTACTCGCTGCCGTCTGCACGGGTCTGGTTGCCGGAATCGCGGGCAGTCAGCGCGGCCAGGAACTCCCAGGCCACCGCCGAGCCCGGCGCGGCGCGGGTGAAGACGCTGCCGGAGCTGATGCGCTGGCCGTCGTTGCTCGCGTAGCCCAGCTTGACCAGGCCGCCCAGCCGCTCGCCGGGGCGCAGCAGATCGGACGCGTCCTTGCTTTCCACCAGGATGGTGCCGCCGAAGCCGCCATTGCCATAACGCACCGAGTGCGCGCCCTTGTCGACCGTGATGCGCTTGATGAGTTCAGGCTCGATGAAGATGGAGCCCTGGCGATATTTCTCGAAGCCCTTGTTGGCGCCGTCGAGCTGGACCCGCACGTCCTCCACATCGCCAAAGCCCCAGATATTCAGGCTCTGTCCGCCCGGGCGCCAGCTGCCGTTGAGGTCCACACCGGGCAGGTTGTCCAGCAACTGCTGCACGGTCAGCGCCTGTTGGCGCTCGATCTCATCGGGCGTGATGCGGGTGGTGCCCGGCGTGATGCTGCTGATGCCGTAGACCCTGACGGTGGGCAACTCGGCGGGGGCGGCAGCCGACGTGGCAGCCGGGGGCGGTGCGGCAGGCCGTGCCGTGGCATCGGAGTCGGCCTGCGCGGTCAGCGGGGCGAGTGCGGCGAGAAGCGGTAGGAGTCGGAGCGAGGGGCGGTGATCGAAGCGCACGAAACAGATGCAAATGAGAATGATTCGCAATGAGTTTACATGCGCTTCACAGTCGCTTTGCAGTTCGTCCGGGCAAGGGCTGTGACAAGCCGCAGCCGTGTGGCCGCCCGGCGGGCTTTCAGCCGCTGCGTGCGCGCAGCGCCGTGCGGGCCTGCACGAAATTGAACGCGTAATTCACGGCCTCGGCGATCGCGTGGTCGATCTCCAGCCGCTCGTGTTCGGTCAGGTAGAAGGAGAAGTCCACCTCGTGCCGGATGTAGCGCGGTGGCAGGCGGTTGAGCGCCACGCAGGCCACGTCGCACAGCAGGTCGTTGCTGTTGGCGATCTCGGGGTGATCCTTGGCGGCGTCCATCACGGCGGCGAACACTTCGCGTTCGTGGTGGTTGTAGAGCGAGCTGAAGTCGGCGAGGGCCATGGTCTGCCTTTGAGAAGAAGACGCGAGGTGTCGTTGACGGCGCGTTGGGGCGCCAGCCCCGACTGTTCCAGATCAGGCCGCGCCTATGCCCGGGGTGATTCCCGAGGTCGGCGCTGCGGTGGCCGATCGGCGGGCGGCCGTGAAGTCCAGCATGCGGTTGATGCAGGCCTGGGCTTTCACGCGCAGCGGCTCGTCCACCTGGATCTGCGGTTCGCCACTCTCCAGGCAGTCCACCAGATTGGCCAGGCCGTTCATCGCCATCCACGGGCAGTGGGCGCAGCTCTTGCAGGTGGCGCTGTTGCCGGCCGTGGGCGCCTCGATGAGCGTCTTGCCCGGCGCCAGCTGGCGCATGCGGTGCAGGATGCCGTTGTCGGTGGCCACGATGTAGGCCGGCGCGTTGCCCTCGACGACGGCCTTGATGAGCGCCGACGTGGAGCCCACCACGTCGGCCTGCTCGACGACGCTCTTGGGCGACTCCGGGTGCACCAGCACGAGGGCGCCGGGATGCTGCTCGCGCAGGATTTCCAGCTCCAGCCCGCGGAATTCGTCGTGCACGATGCAGGCGCCGTTCCACAGCAGCATGTCGGCGCCGGTCTGCTCCTGGATGTAGCGGCCGAGATGCCGGTCGGGCGCCCACAGGATCTTCTGGCCCTTGGCGTGCAGGTCGGACACGATCTCCAGCGCGCAGGAACTGGTCACCATCCAGTCGGCGCGCGCCTTCACGGCGGCGCTGGTGTTGGCGTAGACGACGACCTGGCGGTCGGGGTGGGCGTCGCAAAAACGCGCGAAGTCGTCGGCCGGGCAGCCCAGGTCCAGCGAGCAGGTGGCGTCCAGGTCGGGCATCAGCACGCGCTTCTCGGGGCTGAGGATCTTGGCCGTCTCGCCCATGAAGCGCACGCCGGCGACGACCAGGGTCTGGGCCGCATGGTCGCGGCCGAAGCGCGCCATCTCCAGCGAATCGGAGACGATGCCGCCGGTGGCCAGGGCCAGGTCCTGCAGCGCACCGTCCACGTAGTAATGCGCCACCAGCACGGCGTTGTGCTGCTTGAGCAGGGCGGCCGCGCGTTCGGCCAGGGCGTGGCGCTCGGGCGGCGTCAGCGGTGCCGGCACCTTGGCCCAGGCATGCGCGGTGGAGCAGGCGCCGGCGGCGTCCTGCCGGGTGTAGTCGAAAAGGGTCTGGGACATCGGGGGCAAAGCGGGGCCGGTTACTGGCCGCAAGTGTCGCGCAGAGCCGACCCGCTTGCCCTCGGGCGCAGGCTTGGCCGGGCTCAGGGCAGGCGAATCCAGTCGCCTTCCATGACGCGCTGCGTCGTGGATCGCCCGTTGTCGACACGGTAGGTCACGGAGAGCTGCTTGCGCTGGCCCGGGGCCGGGTCGCCGCCGACGAGGCCGTTGCTGACCTCGGCCTCCAGCCGGCCGCCGCGCACCTGGCCGCGCAGCGCCTGGGTTGCATCCATGCGGCGGTTGCCGGCGCCGTAGTCGGCGCGTTCGATGGTGAGGCGGCCGCCCGCCTGCCGTGCCGGGCCCCAGTCGCCACGGCTCCAGCCGACGAACTGGTTGCCGTCCACCGTGCTGTATTCGCGGTACTCGAAGGTGCGCTGCTGGCCTCGCGAGTCGCGCGCCACGATGCGCAGCACCTTGGTCTGGCCGGGGGCGGGGTCCAGGCCGCCGAAGGTGTCGTTGCCCAGGCGAAAGCGCAGGTCACGTCGGGCCAGGTCGCGCAGCCGGTCGGTCACGTCGGCCTCGCGCCCGCCCACGCCGTAGGTGGCGTAGAGGATGGTGTACTGGCCGTCGTCATGGCCGTCGTTGCGGCCGTCATCGCGACGACCACCGTCTCCGTGCCAGCCGCGTTCCCCGCCATCGCCCCAGTTGCCGCCGCCCCAGCCGAGGAAGCGCGCGCCGTCGATCCAGTCGTGCTCGCGGTACTCGAAGGTCTGCTCGCGGCCGCTGCGGTCGCGTGCGTAGATGCGCAGCGTCTTCGTGCGGCCGGGCGCGGGGTCGACGCCGAACAGGTCGTTCTCCAGCTTGAAGCGGCGGTCGCGCCGTGCCAGGTCACGCAGGCGGCCGGTCACGTCCACATGGGCGCCGTCGGTGCCGTAGCGGGCGTGCAGGATGACGAAATCGCCGTCGTCGTCGGCATGGGCGGCCAGGGAGACGCCAGCAAGCAGGCTGGTGCCCAGGGACAGGAGCAGGGGGCGTCGTTGCATGGCAGTGGCCTTTCTTGCGCTGGATAAACCGCGCATGGTCGCATGGTTGTCTGCTCAACGTGAGCGCGCCGCGCCGGGTGGACAAGGGCGATGCGCCGCCACCGTAAGCCTTCGTAACCGGGCTGCTCAGGCCTCGGCGAAGAAGCGGCTCGGCGGCATGCCGACCGTGCGGGTGACCATGGCCGAAAAGGCGCTTGCGCTGGCGTAGCCCAGCTCGGCGGCGATGTGGCTCATGGGCCGGCCGCGCGCGGCCAGCGTGAGCGCGTGCGCCAGCAGCAGCTGCGAGCGCCACTGCGCAAAGCTCGTGCCCAACTGCTCACGGAAGAGCCGGCTCAGCGTGCGCGGGCTGGCGCCGGCCTCCAGCGCCCACTCGTCCAGGCCGGCGTGGCGGCCGGGCTCCTCCAGCATCGCCTCGCACAGCCGCCGCAGCCGGGCATCGCGCGGCAGGGCCACGCCCAGCGCCAGCGGCCGGGCGCGCCGCAGCTCGGCCAGCACGAGTTGCTCCAGGCAGTGCCGCCGGGCGTCGTCGTCGGGGTCTTCCGGCGGCGTCGGGTCGGGGGTGATGGGCAGCGCCAGCACCAGCTCGCGCAGCAGCGGCGACACCTCCAGCACGCGCCCGACCTGCCAGGCCTCGCCGGCCAGCAGCTCGGGGCCCAGGTAGAGCGTGCGCAGGTCGCACTGCTCGATGGCGGTGACGGCGTGGACGACGCCGGGCGGAATCCAGACCGCGCGCGACGGCGGCACGATGTAGGTCGACGCCTCGGTGTTGACGCGCACGGCGCCCGTCATCGAGAAGACCAGCTGCGCCCAGTCATGCCGGTGCGGCTGGATGTCGGCCAGGTGTTCGAGCACGCGCGCCTTGGCCCGCAGCGGCCGCTGCGGGGTGGGCGCGAAGCGCTCGGGCGAGAAGGACGGAAAGCTCCGGCGGCCGGACATGGCTGGATTTCGATAGAACTTGACGAACCATCGTAACTGCGCCGCCGTCCTGCTCTCTAGAGTGCGGGGATGAATGCCGCTCTTGCATCCTCCATCGACGCTGGCCAGCAGCGCCAGCGCGACATCGCGACCATCTCCACCATCGGCATTGCCCACGGCAGCTCGCACTTCTTTCACCTGTTGCTGCCGCCGCTGTTCCCGGCCTTCATCAACGAGTTCGGCCTGAGCTATTCGGAGCTGGGCCTGCTGGTGACGGTGTTCTTCGTCATCTCGGGCGTGGGCCAGGCACTGTCGGGCTTCGTCGTCGACCGCTTCGGGGCGCGGCCGGTGCTGTTCGCTGCCATGACGAGCTTCTTCTTCGCGTCGGTGGCTGGCGCGCTGGCCCAGGGCTTCGGTGGGCTGATGCTGGCGGCGGCGCTGGCCGGCGTGGGCAACGCGCCATTCCACCCGGCGGACTTCACGATCCTGAACAAGCGCGTGTCGCCGTCCCGGCTGGGGCACGGGTTCTCCGTGCACGGCATCAGCGGCAACCTGGGTTGGGCGCTGGCGCCGGTGTTCTCGATGAACATCGCTGCGGCCACCGGCAACTGGCGCTTCGCTTACGTGGGCACGGCGCTGGTGGCGCTGGCGGTGTTGGCGCTGCTGTTCTGGCAGCGCGACGCCATCGACGACCGCCAAGGCTCCTGGGGCCACGCCAAGCCGGCGGCAGGTGCCCAGATTGAACACCCGATGGCCTTCCTGAAGCTGCCGTCGGTGTGGCTGTGCTTCTCGTTCTTCTTCTGGACGACGGCGGCGCTGTCGGCCATCCAGAGCTTTGCCAGCCCGGCGCTGCAGCAGATCTACGGCCTGCCGCTGGCGCTGACGGCCTATGTCGTCACCGGCTACATGCTGACCGGCGCGGTGGGCATGGTGTGCGGCGGCTTCCTGGTCAATCGCGCCGAGCGGCTGGAGCGCACCATCGCCTGTGCGATGTGCTTTGCTGCCGGCATGTTGCTGCTGACCGCCACCGGCTGGCTGCCGGGCGGCCTGGCGGCGGCCGTCGCGGCGCTGGCCGGTTTCGGCACCGGGCTGGCCGGCCCGTCGCGCGACCTGCTCATCAAGCGCGCCTCGCCCCCCGGTGCGACGGGGCGCGTCTATGGCACGGTGTACTCGGGCCTGGACATCGGCTTCGCCGTGGCCGCGCCGGTGTTCGGCGCCATCCTCGACCACGGCCTGCCGCGCGCGGTGTTCGCCGGGTCGGCCGCTGCGCTGACGATGGGCATCCTGTCGGCCGGGCTGGTGGGGCTGGGCTTGGCGCGGCGGCGCACGCTGGCCGCAGCCGCCGGCTGAGCCACGCCAACGCGTTTCACCCGCGCGGCTGACCGTGCCGTCGCATTCAAGGGCGCCTGCATGGCACGGGCCGGTGCGGTTGGGCTCGCGATGGGTCGTAGCGCTTCCATCATGCGGCGACTTGATGGGTCGCGCTCATTCGCCTTGCCATCCAGTTCGGAGACCGCATCTCCGTCAACTGACTTCCGAGCGGTTTACACAAAAACTTGGACACGCCCTTGTCGACTTGACTTCTGCGGTGCCGCGTTTGGCGACAATGTTCGCTTGCAATAGACGTGGTCACCCCATGAGTTCCGTTATTCGTGCCGCCCTTGTCGTCGTGCTCGCCCTGTGCGGCGTTGTTCTTGCTGCGGTCTTTGCCATCAATGCGGTTCATGGGGCCAGCTTGTTGGACTATGCCAAGCCAGTGGTGGCCGTCTTGGTGGCGGCTCGTCTACTGTTGTGGCTTCGCCAGGACCGCGTCGAGACAAAGGGGCAAGCAGACAAGGCCCGCAGTGGCCGAAATACAAAAATGATCGCCATTGGCCTCGCCATTGGGCTGGGCGCACCGCTCGTGCTTTTTTGGCTCATCACGTCGGTCAGCAGGTAGCGCGTCCTCGGGTCGCTCTTGTGCCGTGAGATACGGTCACAAGGCTCTCGACTGCTGGGCGTGTTTTGCGGCAGACGGTGGGCGCGATGGACAGGCGTGCTGATGCTGCTCGGCATCGGTTTGTATCCCGTCTTGAAACCGGATAAAGCCCACGTCACCGGTGAAGCGGGGCGCGAAGCAAGCACGATCGGTCGTTTCATTTTCTTGCTGCTGCTGATGACCTGGTGGATCTGGGCGTTCGGTTTCTCGGCCAAGGCCAAGCGCTTCTTCCGCATCGGCGGCAGCGCAGCACCCTGAGCGGCTGGCCCTACCATGCGCTGAATCGTTTGCCTGGGTGATGCCCACAGCCGCATGAAATTCAAGAACTTCGTCACTTCGCCCGTCCTTGAGCACAACGCCTTCCTGGCCTTGCTGGTGGCGGTCAGCGTCGCCTTTGTCTGGATCTTGCTGCCCTTTGGCGGCGCGGTGTTCTGGGGGGCGGTCATCGCCATCGTGTTCCGCCCGGTCTACGCGCAGTTGCGTCAGCGCTGGCCGCGCTGGCCCACGGCGTCGGCGCTCGCCACGCTGTCGCTGATCGTGTTGATCGTCGTGCTGCCGCTGGCGCTGCTGACCGGCATGCTGGTGAAGGAGGGCGCGGCGTTGTACCAGCGCGTGCAGTCCGGCGAGACGGATTTCGCGCGCTACTTCGAGCAGGTGGTGGCCGTGTCACCGGACTGGCTGCACAGCCTGCTGCAGCATTTCGGGCTGACCGACTTCAAGGAACTGCAGGCCCGCATCAGCGCGGCCATCGGGCGCGGCAGCGAAGCCATCGCCACGCAGGTCTACAGCGCCGGGCAGAACGCGCTGGACATGGTGGTGGGCTTTTGCGTGATGCTCTACCTCGCGTTCTTCCTGCTGCGCGACGGCGCTGCGCTGAGCGACCGCATCCGCGACTCGGTGCCGCTCGCACCGGACCATCGGCGCCATCTCGCGGCCAAGTTCATCACCGTCATTCGCGCCACCGTGAAGGGCAACGTGCTGGTGGCCGCCACGCAAGGCGCGCTGGGTGGCCTGGCGTTCTGGTTCTTCGGCATCAAGGGCGCGCTGCTGTGGGCCGTGGTGATGGGCTTTCTGTCGCTGCTGCCGGCCATCGGTGCGGGGCTGATCTGGCTGCCGGTGGCGATCTACTTCCTCGTCACCGGGGCGGTCTGGCAGGGCGTGGTGCTGATCCTCTACGGCGTGCTGGTCATCGGGCTGATCGACAACGTGCTGCGACCGCTGCTGGTCGGTAAGGACACGCAGATGCCCGACTACCTGGTGCTGATCTCCACCATCGGCGGCATGGCCGTGTTCGGCATCACCGGCTTCGTCATCGGCCCGGTCATCGCGGCGATGTTCATGGCGGTGTGGGACCTGTTCGCCACGGCCCGGCAGGCCGCGCTGGCCGCGCCTGCGGCCGTCACAACAGACGAGGCCGCCCCTGGCGATCAAGGCTAGCGCGGCCACCGCGCGCCGGGGCTTCATCGGCTGGGTGAGCCGGCATGCCGGCCGACTGGCGGCGGTGCTGGGCGGGGTTGGCGCCGGCTAAAGTGCCGCCATGACCACACCCGTCACCTCTTCACGCCTCGCCGGCCATGCGCTGGTGGAGGCGCTGATCGCGCAGGGCGTCGACACCGCATTCGGCGTTCCCGGCGAATCCTTCCTGGCCGTGCTCGACGGCTTCCACGAGTACCGCAGCCGCATCCGCTTCGTCGCCTGCCGGCAGGAAGGCGGCGCGGCTTTCATGGCCGAGGCGCAAGGCAAGCTGACGGGCCGACCCGGCATCTGCTTCGTGACCCGCGGCCCGGGTGCGACGAACGCCAGCATCGGCCTGCACACCGCCTTCCAGGACAGCACGCCGATGATCCTGTTCATCGGCCAGGTCGCCAGCGACCAGCGTGACCGCGAGGCCTTCCAGGAGGTGGATTACCGCCAGATGTTCGGCCCCGGGACGCTGGGCATGGCCAAGTGGGTGGGCGAGGTGCATGACGCCGAACGGCTGCCCGAGTACGTCGCGCGCGCCTTTCACACGGCCCAGCAGGGCCGCCCGGGCCCGGTCGTGCTGGTGCTGCCGGAGGACATGTTGACGCAGGCCATCGCCGCGCCGGTGATCGCGCCCGCACGGCCCGCAGTGGCGGCGCCCACGCCCGCGGCGCTGGCCGAGCTGCGGGAGCGGCTGGCCGCGGCGAAACGGCCGCTGGTCATCGCCGGCGGCGGCGGCTGGACGGCCGAGGCCACGGAGGCGCTGCAGCACTTCGCCGAAGCCTGGCAGCTGCCGGTGGGCTGTGCGTTCCGCTTTCAGGACTTGTTCGACAACAGTCACCCGAACTACGCCGGCGACGTGGGGATCGGCATCAATCCCAAGCTGGCCGCGCGGGTCAAGGCCGCCGACCTCATCCTCGCCATCGGCCCGCGCCTGGGCGAGATGACGACCGGCGGCTACACGCTGCTGCAGGCACCGCGGCCGGCTCAAGCGCTCATCCACATCCATGCCGGCGCCGAGGAGCTGGGCCGCGTCTACACCGCCGAGCTGCTCATCAACGCGAGCATGAGCCAGGCCGCGCCGGCGCTGGCGCTGCTGCCGCCGCCGGCCGAGCTGCCCTGGCGCGACTGGACGGCGGCGGCGAACGCCGACTACCGCGCCAACCTGCAGCCCACGCCGGTGGCGCCGCTGGACATGGCCGAGGTCATCCGCCTCATCGACGCCAAGCTGCCCGAAGGCACGATCTTCACGAACGGTGCCGGCAACTACAGCGGCTGGCTGCACCGCTTTCACCGCTACACGGCGCTGCACCGCTTCGGCAAGACGCAGCTGGCGCCGACATCGGGTGCCATGGGCTACGGCGTGCCGGCAGCGGTCGCCGCTTCACTGCTGCAACAACGCCCCCAAGCCACCGCTTCGCGTCGGCTGCCCCCCGAGGGGGATCAGCCGGCTTGGGTCGGCCCGGCGCCGGCTGAGGACCGCTGGGTCGTCAACATCGCCGGCGATGGCGACTTCCTGATGACCGGCCAGGAGCTGGCCACGGCCACCGGCTATGGCGCCAGCAAGCTGCTGGTCGTCGTGGTCGACAACGGCACCTACGGCACCATCCGCATGCACCAGGAGCGCGAGTACCCGGGCCGCGTGTCCGGCAGCGACCTCTTCAACCCCGATTTCGCCCGGCTGGCCGAGGCCTTCGGCTTCGCGGCGTTCAAGGCCGAGAGCACCGCCGAGGTGGGCCCGGCGCTGGACGCGGCCATTGCCGGCGGCAAGCCGGCGCTGCTGCACCTGCGCCTGTCCAGCGACGTCTCCACCTCCCGCACCACGCTCACGGCCATCCGTGATGCCGCGCAAAAGAAGAACACCCATGCTTGAACTCCAACTCCGCGGCGACTACATCGAGCTCGACAAGCTGCTCAAGGCCACCGGCCTAGTCGAAAGCGGCGGCCGGGCGCGCGTGCTGATCGCGGCCGGCGAGGTGAAGGTCGACGGCAACGTCGAGCTGCGCAAGACCGCCAAGATCCGCGCCGGCCAGGTGGTCGAGTTCGGTGGTCAGCAGGTCAGCGTCACGGCCCCTGCCTGACAGGGAAGTCCCTTTCCCTAGTTTGGCAATTTCAGGGAATGCCCTGCGTTGACCCGTTGAAGCGAAAACGAAACACTGTTCCAGCTGCTCGCTGAACGAGAAGAATTGCCGGATGCCGCCGGGCATGCGGGCCTCGACAGCGGTGGCAGCGCGGTGCGCCTGCTGTGCCCGCTTCCGTCGCCTGACGTCCGTGCGAGCCGGTGCCGCGCGTGCTGCCAGCCCCCCTCGGCCTGCTGCCGAGTTCTCCGTTCCCCGACCGATGACGCGCTGCGCGCCTGACCCCTGACGGGCCAGGTGCGGGGTGGGCCTGCGCCTGCCTCTCCCGCGCCACGACCACGGGGCGCTCACGCACAACGATCAGCGCGTCCCGCAGCCAGCGAGGGCGCGCGCAGGAGACGCTCTCATGATTTCACGCATGCCCAACCGGGGCCTGCTGGCTTCGTCCATCTCGCTCGGCCTGCTGGCCTGCGGTGGCGGCCAGGGCAGCCCTGTCGCGTCGGTGACGACGCCGTCCAGCAGCAGCACCACCGCCACGGCCCTGGCCGCGAACGGCGCGACGCCGGCTGCCACCGCCAGGCCGCTGGCCGCGCGTGATCCCAAGCCCATCGCGCCCGCGCCCACGCCGGCCATCGACGCCGTCACGCTGACCGACACGAGCGCGCCGCTGCTCTTCGACGTCGGCACGCGCAGCTACGCCGCGCCGGCCACCATCAGCGGGCTGCACAACCCCAGCAACTACCGCGCGGCGCCGCGCCTGCCGGGCTGGCAGTTCGCGACCGTCGACCCCACCCACGGCGTGCTGACCTTCGAGCGCGAGACGGCGCCGGACATCGGCTGGCACGGCCAGTCGCGCAAGGGCAAGGTGCTGGTCACCGGCGGCTCGTCGGCCGCGGCCAACCGCGTCTACACGGTGTTCAACAAGGAGCAGCTGTTGGCCGCGCTGCGCGAGGCGAAGAACGAACCCAAGATCATCCGCATCGTCGGCCACATCGACTTCCGCTGGCGCGACAACAACACGGTGTTCGAGGAGTACACGGGCTTCCTGGACCAGAAGAACGGCGGCTCGTTCTCCATTCCGTCCAACACCACGCTGGTGGGCATCAACGACAGCAACGGCCGGCCGGCGCGCATCACCGGCACGCAGATCCTCATCGGCCTCGAAGCCGCGCAGGCCGCGGGCGGAGACCCGGAGGCCGACTTCAAGAAGTGGGTCGCCGCCGGCAAGGACCCCGAGCTCTACCCGACCTGGACGCGCAACATCATCCTGCGCAACCTGCAGATCGACACGCCCTGGGACGTGAACCCCGAGGACAGCGGCAACGCCTACATGGACGGCCTGACCGTCACGCGCGGCCAGCAGATCTGGATCGACCACGTGACCATCAGCGACGGCGACACGCCTGACTCGCTGGCCAGCGACACCCGCCACGACGGCGCGCTGGACGTGGTGCGCGGCAGCGACTACGTGACGATCTCCAACAGCGTGTTCAGCAAGCATCACAAGACCACGCTGGTCGGCAATGGCGACGCCGGCCGCGCCTGGAGCGACGCCGGCCGCCTGCACGTGACGCTGACCGGCAACTGGTGGAACTTCCCCGGCAGCCGGCTGCCGCTGGTGCGCTTCGGCCAGCTGCACATGTATAACAACCTCATCACCGGCAGCACGACGACCAGCGACGACGACCTGAAGTTCGGCTCCGGCCTGGATGCGCGCTACCAGTCCGACGTCCTCAACGAGAGCAACTTCTACGAGTTCACGGGCCTCAAGCCCAAGGAGGTCTGCGGCAAGTTGGCGGGCGGCAAGGACGCGATCTCGATGCGCAGCAGCGGCCACCGCTTCATCAGCGACAAGGGCGATGACGGCAAGGCGATGACGGCCGTCATCGACATCTCGCTGCAGGGCTGCGAGGGCGTGCCTGTCGCGCAGAACTGGGTGCCGCCATACGCCTACACGCTGCGCAGCGCCGACGTGGTGCGCACCGCCGTGCAGGCCGCCGCCGGCGCCGGCCGGCTGGGCAGTTACGCGACGTCCGGCCCGGTGCCGTCGCCGCTGCCCAGCTCGCCCACGCCCAGCCCGACGCCGGCGCCCACGCCGGCACCCACGCCGGCTCCAACCCCCGCGCCCACGCCGGCCCCGACGCCAGCGCCCACGCCCGGCACCGCCTGCACCGTGACGCTGCCCTGCGCCACCGGCAGTGGCGAAGCCGTGCTCAGCAGCGTCGTCACGGCCAACGTGCCCGCCGCCAGCTACGCCCAGGCCACGGGCACCTACACGATGAGCGGCGCCGGTGTCGTCAACACCGGCAGCCCTTACGCGTTCAACTTCAAGTACACGCTGCTGACCGGCGACTTCACGTTCACGGCCCGTGTGCTCGCGCAGGGCGGCAGCGCCGACTCGGCCCGTGCTGGCGTCCTCGCGGCGGACGCGTTGACCGGCACACCGGTCTACGCATGGACGGCGCGCTACGCGTCCAGCGGCGAGATCCGGGCCGCCATCAACGCCAACAACAAGGCAGCGCTGAGCGGCTTCTCGACGTCGACGCCGCCGGTCTGGGTGCGCGTGCAGCGGCGTGGCAACGCGCTGTATTCGGCCGCGTCCGCCGATGGTGTGACCTGGGCCGAGAAGACCAACGTCAGTGTCACGGCCAGCAGCCTCTACGTGGGCTTGGCGCTTTCGTCGGGCAGCAACAGCGCGGTCGTGACGGCCGATTTCGACAACGTCAGCATCGTCGGCGGTGGCCGATGAGGGAAGGAAGCGCAGCGATGAAATTCGAACGACAAGCCCTGGCCGCGCTGCTGGCGGGCCTCGCCATGGGGGCGGCCCAGGCAGACGCCGTCAATGAAGTGGCTTACGGCTCGATCAGCGGTACGGCCATCACGTTCTCGGAGCTGACCGACGGCGCCACCCTCGACGGCCTGCTGAGCAGCGGCGGCGTGCAGTTCGGCGAGCGTTTCTTGGGCCAGGAACTGGCCGTGGCCAAGGCGCCGCGGCTGGGCTCCACCACGCAGCAAGACTGGTTCGACGACCTCAGCCACGGCAGCCCCGCCGCAGGCCTGACGCTGCTGGCCGGCGCCGCCGGCGCCAACCTCGGCGCCTACGACTACGGCGACGCCAATGGCGTGGCGCTGTTCGGCGCGGGGCCGCTGGCCGGCGCTGCCGACGGCTTCGGCGCCATCTCGGCGCGGTTCGCGTCGCCGGTGTCGGCGCTGGGCTTCCAGCTGCGCGACGCCGACGGCGGTGCGATCACGCTGAGCCTCTACCGCCTTGACGGCAGCCTGATCCAGAGTGTCGACCTGAGCGGCCGCACCGATGGCTTTTTCGGCTTCTCGCGCAGCGGTGCGACGGCAGACGTCGCCGGCTTTTCGCTGACCAACCGCGACGGCTACTACGGCGTGTCGCTGGACAACCTCGTGCTGTCCGTGGCGGCGCCGGTGCCCGAGCCCGGCAGCTATGCGCTGATGCTGGCGGGCATGGCCGTCATCGGGGGCGTGGCGCGGCGGCGCCGGCGCGATTGAAGCCGCGCCGCTGGCCTTGCCGTGTCAGTGCGCCAGCAGTTCGAGCAGCCGGTCCAGGCCGCCTGCGTTGATGGCGATGCGTGCCTGCTCGCGCACCTTGGGCTTGGCGTGGTAGGCCACCGACAGGCCGGCGGCGCCCATCATCGGCAGGTCGTTGGCGCCGTCGCCAACGGCCATCGCCTGCTCGGGCCGGCAGCCGACGCGTTCGCAGCACGCCAGCAACATCAGGCGCTTCTGCTCGCCGTCGCAGATGTCGCCCCAGTCCTGCATGACGACGCGGCCGGTCAGCGCGCCGCCTTCGATCTCCAGCTCGTTGCTGCGCACGAAGTCCATGCCCAGCTCGGCGGCCACAAACCGCGCGAAGAACGTGAAGCCGCCCGACACGAGCACCAGCTTCAGCCCGGCCGCCTTCAGCACCGCGCACAGCTCGCGCGCGCCGGGGTTGAACGTGAGGCGCTCGGCCAGCACGCGGTCCAGCACGGTGGCGGGCACGCCGGCCAGGATGGCCAGGCGGCGGCGCAGGCTGTCGCGGAAATCGGTGATCTCGCCACGCATCGCGGCCTCGGTGATGGCGGCGACTTCCTGGCCCTTGCCCGCCAGCGCGGCGATCTCGTCGATGCACTCGATGCCGATCAGCGTCGAGTCCATGTCGAACGCAGCGAGCTTGAAGTGCGACAGCGGGGGCAGGGCGGGGCCGTCGCGCAGGACGAGGCCTTGGGTGTCGGTGGAGGTCACGGGGTCGGGAAATCGGGGCCGGCGAAGGCCCGGATTATCCCGCGCGGCTCAATGGCGGCGGCGCAGCGCCAGCAGGCCCAGCCCACCCAGCAGCAGCGCGGCGCTGGCGGGTTCGGGGACGGCGGTCAGGATGCCGAGTTCGAAGCTCGCGCCGTTGGCCAGCCCCACGCCGTTCATGTTCACCGTCACGCTGTGATCGGTGAAGCTCAGGCGCGATGCGTTGAAGCCGGCGATGGTGGTGCCGACCAGCGTCACGCCGGTGATCTTGGTGCCGCTGCCGTACAGCGCGGCGAAGGTGAAGGCGTTCGTCGTGATGTCGTCGAACCCGGCGCCGCCGCCTGTGTATTGATAGCGGATGCCGTTGTCGCCGATGTCGACCGTCTGCGTGCCGGCGCTCAGCGTGTCACAGATCTGCGCAGGGCCCGGGCAGGTGATTTCGATGCCGCTGCCGACCACGACGCTGTCCAGCGTGTGCCGGGCCGAGCTGCCGACGTAGTCGTAGTGCACATCCACCGTCGTGCCGAGCAGGCTGTCGGCATGGGCCACCACAGGCAGCAGTGCGGCAACAACGAAAGCCAGCTTCTTCATCAGGGTCTCCCGGTCAACGGATGGTCAGTCTAGGCAACCCGTCCGCCGCTGGCCCTCCCTAGCTTGCCTTGACCGGCTGCCCCAGCAACCGCAGCACCTCGCGCACGGCCTGGGCGCGGTCTTGCGGGCTGGAGAGCTGCTTCTCGATGCGCAGCTTCTCGTTGCCCACCAGCTTGATGTTGCGGTTCTTCTGCACCAGCTCGATGACGCGCATCGGGTCGATGGGCGGGTTGGGGCGGAAGTTGAGGTTGATGATGCTGGGCGCCGCATCCACCTTGATGACGCCGTAGGGCTTGGCCAGCACGCGCAGCCGGTGCAGGTCGAACAGCGTCTGGCCCTGCGTGGGCAGCTTGCCGAAGCGGTCGGTGATTTCCTCCAGCATCGCGTCGATCTGCTCGGGCTTGTCCGCCGTGGCCAGCCGCTTGTAGAGCGAGAGCCGCACCTGCACGTCGCCGCAGTAGGCGTCGGGCAGCAGGGCCGGGGCGTGCAGGTTGATCTCGGTGTTGGTGGAGAACGCGCCGGTGGGCGAGAGGAGGTCGGGCTCGCGGCCCGACTTGAGCGCGCGCACGGCCTCGCTCAGCATGTCGTTGTAGAGCTGGAAGCCCACTTCCATCATGTTGCCGCTCTGGTTGTCGCCCAGCACCTCGCCGGCGCCGCGGATCTCCAGGTCGTGCATGGCGAGGTAGAAGCCCGAGCCCAGTTCTTCCATCGCCTGGATGGCGTCCAGCCGCTGCGTGGCCTGCTTGGTCAGGCCTTGCAGGTCCGGCACCATCAGGTAGGCATAGGCCTGGTGGTGGGAGCGGCCCACGCGGCCGCGCAGCTGGTGCAGCTGGGCCAGGCCGAACTTGTCGGCGCGGCTGATGATGATGGTGTTGGCGCTCGGCACGTCGATGCCGGTCTCGATGATGGTGGAGCACAGCAGCAGGTTGTGCTTGCCCTGCACGAACTCGCGCATGACGCGCTCCAGCTCGCGCTCCGGCATCTGGCCGTGGGCGATGACGATGCGCGCCTCGGGCACCAGCTCCTCGAGCTTCTGGCGCCGGTTCTCGATGGTCTCGACTTCGTTGTGCAGGAAGTAGACCTGGCCGCCGCGCTTGAGCTCGCGCAGCACCGCCTCGCGGATGGTGCCGCTGCTCTCGGCGCGCACAAAGGTCTTGATGGCCAGCCGGCGCTGCGGCGCGGTGGCGATGACCGACAGGTCGCGCAGGCCCTCCAGCGCCATGCCGAGAGTCCGCGGGATGGGCGTGGCCGTCAGCGTCAGCACGTCGACCTCGGCGCGCATGGCCTTCATGGCCTCCTTGTGGCGCACACCGAAGCGGTGTTCCTCGTCGATGACCAAGAGGCCCAGCCGGTTGAACTTCACGTCAGACGACAGCAGCTTGTGCGTGCCGACGACGATGTCGATGGTGCCGTCGGCGATGCCTTCCATCGCCGCCTTGATCTCCTTGGCCGAGCGGAAGCGGCTCATCTCCGCCACCTTGACCGGCCAGGCGCCGAAGCGGTCGGCGATGTTCTGGTAGTGCTGCTCGGCCAACAGCGTGGTGGGCGCCAGGATGGCCACCTGCTTGCCGCCCATGACCGCGACGAAGGCGGCACGCAGCGCCACCTCGGTCTTGCCGAAGCCCACGTCGCCGCAGACGAGGCGGTCCATGGGCTTGGGCGAAATCATGTCCTGGATGACCGCGTGGATGGCGGCGCGCTGGTCGGGCGTTTCCTCGAAGCCGAAGCTCGCTGCGAAGGCTTCGTAGTCGTGGCCCGAGTAGCGGAAGGCGTGGCCCTCGCGGGCGGCGCGGCGGGCGTAGAGGTTCAGCAGCTCGGCGGCCGTATCGCGCACCTGCTCGGCGGCCTTGCGCTTGGCCTTTTCCCACTGGCCGCTACCCAGCTTGTGCAGCGGGGCTTCTTCCGGGCTCACGCCGGTGTAGCGGCCGATCAGGTGCAGCTGCGACACGGGCACGTACAGCGTCGCCTTGTCGGCGTATTCCAGGTGCAGGAACTCGCTCTTCTGGCCGTCGCCCACGTCGATGTTGACCAGGCCGCAGTAGCGCCCGATGCCGTGGTTGATGTGCACGACGGGGTCGCCCACCTTCAGCTCTGACAGGTCCTTGATCAGCGCGTTGACGTCGCTGACCTGCTCCTGCTTGCGGCGGCGGCGCGTGGTGGGCGTCGTCGCGAACAGCTCGGTCTCGGTGATGAGTTGGACCGGGCGTTCTGTGTCGACCCAGAAGAAGCCCGCGGCCAGCGGCGCCGCCGTGATCGCGTATTTCTCGTCACCCGCCCAGAACTCGGCCAGGTCCTTCACCGACGGCGGGTCGATCTTGCTGTCGCGCAGCTGCTCCAGCAGGCTCTCGCGCCGGCCCTCGCTTTCGGCCACCAGCAGCACGCGGTGCGGCGTGCTCTTCAGGTGCGCCTCCAGCCGCGCCATGGGCTCCTGCGTGCCGCGCTCGACGCTGACGTCGGGCAGCGGCCGCGCAAAGTCGACGGGCTCGGCGCCGCGCACGGACAGCACGGCGTGTGGCTTGGCCAGGCCGAAGAAGTCCTCGGCCGTCAGGAAGATGTCTTGCGGCGGCAGCAGCGGCCGCTCGGGGTCGTGCTGCAGGAAGCGGTGGCGTTCCTTGGTGTCCGTCCAGAAGCGCTGGATGGCCTCATCCACCTCGCCGTGCAGCGCGAGGCCCGCCTCGGCGCCCAGGTAGTCGAACACGGTCGCTGTCTGCTCGAAGAAGATCGGCAGGTAGTACTCGATGCCGCCCGACGCGATGCCCTCGCCGATGTCGCGGTAGAGGCGCGATTTGGTCGGGTCGCCGTCCATCTTCTCGCGCCAGCGGTTGCGGAAGGCCTTGCGCGCCGCCTCGTCCATCGGGAACTCGCGGCCGGGCAGCAGGCGCACGTCGGGCACGGGGTAGAGGCTGCGCTGGCTGTCGGGGTCGAACACGCGGATGGAGTCCACCTCGTCGCCGAACAAGTCCACGCGGTAGGGCACGGTGGAGCCCATCGGGAACAGGTCGATGAGGCCGCCGCGCACCGCGTACTCGCCCGGCTGCACGACCTGGCTGACGTTGGTGTAGCCGGCCAGCGTGAGCTGGCTGCGCAGCGAGGCTTCGTCGAGACGCTGCTTCTGCTTGAAATTGAAGGTCGTGCCGGCCAGGAAGCTGGGCGGTGCCAGGCGGGCCAGCGCGGTGGAAGCGGGCATCAGCACGACGTCGATGCTTTTCGTCTTCTTGCTCTGCAGCAGCTCCCACAACGTGGCCAGCCGCTCGGAGATCAGGTCCTGGTGGGGGCTGAAGCTGTCGTAGGGCAGGGTCTCCCAGTCCGGGAACACGGCGACCTTGAGCTCCGGCGCGAAGAACTTCAGCTCGTCCTCCAGCCGCTGCGTGTCGCCCGGCTCGGCGGTGAACACGGCCGCGAGGCGCCCGGCGTCGCGCTGCTGCTGCACGAAGCGGGCGAGCAGCAGGGCGTCGGCCGAACCCAGCGGGCGGGGGTGGGTGAACTTCTTGCCGGGTTGAACCACCGGCAGCGAGGACAGCGTCATGAGGACCTACAAACGACAACAGCCCCGAAACGGGGCGGGGGCCTGTGCGCCACGCGGCCTTTCGGCTCTCGGCGGCTCGCTGGGTGGGCGGCCGGCGGTCGTGGCGTTAACGAGCACGTGAATTTTAGGGACGCCATGGCCTTTGGCCGATGGTCAGGGGTATGGCTAGCATCTCGACTCGTCACACCGGAGATTTCATGCGCCGTCGCCACGCCCTGAGCCTGCTTGCCACATCCCTGGCCCTGAGCCTGCCCGCGCGGGCCGCACCCAGCGAGGGCGAACGCTTCCATCAGTGGCTGGGCGCCCAGTGGGAGCTCACCTTGCAGCGCCAGCCCATCCTGGCCACGTCGCTGGGCGACCCGCGCTACAACGACCGCTATGTCGATGACACCACGGCAGCTCACCGCGCGCAGACCCGCCGTGAGCTGCAGCAGCAGCTCAAGGAGCTGGCGGGTTTCGACAAGGCCAGGCTCTCGGCCAAAGACCGCGTGTCCTACAGCATGCTGAAACTGGACCTGGAGCAGGACCTCGCCGGCCAGCGCTTTCCCGACTGGATGCAGCCCATCAGCCAGATCGGCGGCATGCCCAGCTTCCTTGCGCAGATGGGCAGCGGACAGTCCATCCAGCCGTTTCGCAGCACCAAGGACTACGACGACTGGCTCAAGCGCCTGGCGCTGGCCGTGCCCAGCTTCGACGGCACCATCGCCAATATGCGTGCCGGGATGAAGGCCGGCGTGACCCAGCCCCGCGCCGTCATGGACAAGGTGCTGCCGCAGCTGCAGGCGCTGGCCGTGAGTGATCCTGAGAAGAGCCTGTTCTGGGAGCCGATCAAGGCCTTCCCGGAGGCCGTGCCGGCCGCTGACCGCGAACGCATCACGGCAGCCATGCGCGAGTTGCTGTCCACGCGGGTGCTGCCGGCCTACGCGCGGCTGCTGGCATTTGTGCGCGACGACTACCTGCCCAAGGCCCGCGCGAGCACGGCGTGGTCGGCGCTGCCCGACGGCAAGGCCTGGTACGCCTACCGGGTTCAGCAGTCCACGACGCTGAAGCTGACGGCCGACGAGATCCACGCGCTGGGCCGCAAGGAAGTGCAGCGCATCCTCGGCGAGATGGAGGGCGTGCGGCGCCAGGTCGGCTTCGAGGGTGACCTGAAGGCCTTCTTCAAGTACCTGCAGGACGACCCCAAGTTCTACTTCACGCAGGCCGAGGACCTGCTGGCCGGCTACCGCACGCTGCAGAAGAAGATCAACGGCCTGACGCCCAAGCTCTTCGACATCCATCCCAAGGCTGACTACCAGGTCAAGGAGGTCGAGGCCTTCCGCGCCGAGAGCGCTGCCGGCGCGTCCTACGAGGAGCCCTCGGCCGACGGCTCGCGGCCCGGCGTGTTCTATGTGAACACCTTCAACCTGAAGGCCCAGCCCATCTACGGCATGGAGACGCTGTCGCTGCATGAGGCCTCGCCCGGCCATCACTTCCAGATCTCCATCGCGCAGGAGGACACGACACTGCCGGCCTTCCGCCGCTTCGGCAGCCACTACACGGCCTATGTCGAAGGCTGGGCGCTGTATGCCGAGAGCATCGGCAAGGAGCTGGGCCTCTTCACCGACCCCTACCAGTGGTACGGGCGGCTGTCGGACGAGCAGCTGCGCGCCATGCGCCTGGTGGTGGACACCGGCCTGCACGCCAAGGGCTGGACGCGCGAGCAGGCCATCCGCTACATGCTGGACAACTCGTCCATGGTGGAGAGCGACGTGGTCTCGGAGGTCGAGCGCTACATCGTCTGGCCCGGCCAGGCGCTGGGCTACAAGATCGGCCAGTTGGAGATCACCAAGCTGCGCCGCGAGGCCGAGGTGGCGCTGGGCGACCGGTTCGACGTGAAGGGCTTTCACCGCGTCGTGCTGACGGCCGGGCAGGTGCCGCTGCCCGTGCTGCGGGAGCTGGTGCAGAGCTGGGTGAGCGAACGCAAGGGCGGTTGATACCGCCACACGCGCGGCGGAATTCCGCCGGCGGCGGGCGGGCTTGGTTCTATGTGGCGGAAAATCGCCGCACAACGCGCAAAATCCCTGCGCATTGCCCGGGTGCGACGGCGCACAAGCTTGGCACGCAAGCTGCTCATCCTGGGGCATCCAACCCAGGAGACAGCATGTCCGCCATCCAGTCCCCGTCCTCGGCGTCACCCAGCGCCGCGGCGGATCCCATCGAGTTCAAGCGCGTCAAGGCGATCTTCGTCGGCTCCATCGGCAACCTCGTCGAGTGGTACGACTTCTACTGCTACGCCGCGTTCTCGCTGTACTTCTCGTCTGCCTTCTTCCCGTCCAGCGACCCGGTCGCTCAGTCGATGTCGACGGCCGCCATCTTTGCGCTGGGCTTCTTCGTGCGCCCCATCGGCGGCCTGCTGTTCGGCTACATCGGGGACCGCTACGGCCGTCGCCTGGCGCTGATGCTGTCGGTGCTGCTGATGTGCGGCGGCTCGCTGATGATCGCCTGCTCGCCGACCTACGCGACCGTGGGCGTGTGGGCCCCGGCGCTGCTGCTCTTCGCGCGCCTGCTGCAGGGCCTGAGCCTGGGCGGTGAATACGGTTCCAGCGCGACCTATCTCTCCGAGATGGCCACGTCCAAGCACCGCGGCTTCTACTCCAGCTTCCAGTACGTGACGCTGATCGGCGGCCAGCTGACCGCGCTGGTCGTGCTGCTGGTGCTGCAGAACTTCGTGCTCGACACCGCCGAGCTGAAGGCCTGGGGCTGGCGCATCCCGTTCTTCATCGGCGCTGGCCTGGCCATCGTGGCCCTGATCATGCGTTCCGACCTGCCGGAGACCAAGGCCTTCGAGACCCAGCGCGCCCGCAACAAGGACCGCATGGGCGGCTTCAAGCTGCTGATGCAACACCCGCGCGAGTGCCTCATCGTCATCGGCCTGACCATGGGCGGCACGCTGGCGTTCTACGTCTACACGACCTACATGCAGAAGTTCCTGAAGCTGTCGGTCGGCCTGACCGACGCGCAGACGACCGCCGTGTCGGCCGGCAGCCTGGTGTTCGCCGCGATGCTGCAGCCGATCTACGGCGCGCTGTCCGACCGTATCGGCCGCAAGCCGCTGCTGCTGGGCTTCGCCATCCTGGGCACCATCTTCACGGTGCCGCTGCTGACGGCCATCCGCCACGCCCAGGGCCCGTGGGAGGCCTTCGGCCTGATCGCCTGCGCCTGGCTCATCGTCAGCGGCTACACGTCGATCAACGCGGTCGTGAAGGCCGAGCTGTTCCCGGCCTCCATCCGTGCCACCGGCGTGGGCGTGCCCTACGCCATCGCGGTGTCGGTGTTCGGCGGCAGCGCCGAGTACGTGGCGCTGTGGTTCAAGCAGTCCGGCATGGAGAGCGGCTTCTACTGGTACGCGACCGCCGTCATCGCCTGCTCGCTGATCGTCTACCTGCTGATGCGCGACACGCGCCGGCATTCGCGGATCGATGCTGAGTCTGCCGAGACCTGATCGCGCCGCGCCGCGCTGGCTGCGCTCCGTCGCGCGGCTGGCGCTGCTGGCCCTGGGCGGCGTGGCTTTGGCCTACGCGGTCTGGTGGCTGTCCCTCGACCTGGCCCTGGCCCAGACCCGCGACGACGCGCAGCGACACCTGCGCTTCGTCGCCCATGAGCTGACCGGCGCGCTCGACAAGTACGAGGCAGTGCCGCAGGTGCTGGCCCGTCATCCGGCGCTCTCCGCGCTGCTGGCCGAGCCGGCCTCCAAGGCCCGGGCGACCGAGGTCAACGCGCTGCTGGAGGGCGTCGCTCACGACGCCGCCGCAGCCGCCATTTTTCTCATCGATGCCAAGGGGCTGACCCTGGCGTCGAGCAACTGGCGCGACGAACAGACGTTCCTCGGCCAGACCTACGCCTACCGCCCGTATTTCCTCGACGCGCTGGCGCGCGGCAGCGGGCACTTCTACGCGCGCGGCGCGACGACCGGCACGCCCGGCTACTTCATCGCGCACCGGCTCAACGGCCCGCGGCCTGGCGTCGTCGTGCTCAAGGTCTCCATGGAGGAGATGGAAGTCAACTGGGCCCGCAGTGCGGGTGAGCTGATGCTGGCCGATACGCTCGGCGTGGTGTTTCTTGCCACGCGCCCGGAGTGGAAGTACCGCGCGCTGCGCCCGCTGACGGCGGCGATGCGCGCCGATCTGCAGGCCACGCAGCAGTATGGTGATCTGCCGCTGGCACCGCTGCAGCGCAAGGTGTCGAGCCTGCCCACGGCGGAGCGCGTCGAGCGTGTGGCCATGGGCACCGCGTCGCTGCGCGCGCTGGTCATCGAGCAGCCCGTGGACAGCCGCGGCTGGACGCTGTTGTCCTTCACCGAGATCCACGGCGCCGAGCAGATCGCCGCCGGCCGGGCCTGGGCGACGGCGCTGGCCTGGGTTTCGCTGCTGCTGGCGCACGCCTATTGGCAGCTGCGCCGCCGCCGGGCACGCGAGCGGCTGGTCGCCCAGGGCGAGTTGCGCGCCGCCCATGACAACCTGGAGATGCGCATCGCCGAGCGCACGCGCGAACTGCTGGCGCGCGTGGACGAACTGCACCGCACCGAGCGCACGCTGCGCGCCACGCAGGACGAGCTGGTGCAGGCCGGCAAGCTGGCCGTGCTGGGGCAGATGGCGGCCAGCATCACGCATGAGATCAACCAGCCGCTGGCGGCACTGCGCGCGCTGAACGACAACGCGCGCGTCTTCCTGGAGCGCGGCATGCAGGCCGACGCCGAGGCCAATCTCGACGCCATCGCCAACCTCACGCAACGCATTGCCGGCATCGTCGCCCAGCTCAAGGGCTTTGCGCGGCGCGACGAGTTGCGCGTGCAGCCGGTGCCGGTGGCGCCGGCCTTCCATGCGGCACTGGCGCTGGTCGGCGCCGAGGCGCGCCGGCAGGGCGTGCGGCTGGACTGCCCGCCCGTGCCCGACGGCCTGGCCGTCATGGGCCAGCAGGTGCGCATCGAGCAGGTGCTCGTCAACCTGCTGCGCAACGGCATCGACGCCAATGCCGAGAAGGGCGGCGGCACGGTCACGCTGAGTGCCACGGTCGAGGGCGACCAGGCGCTGCTGCGCGTGACCGACGACGGCCCCGGCCTCAGCGAGGACGTGCAGGCGCGGCTGTTCGAACCCTTCTTCACCACCAAGCGACGCGGCGACGGTCTGGGCCTGGGCCTGTCCATCTCCGCGTCCATCGCCAACGCCCTCGGCGGCTCGCTGCAAGGCGGCAACCGGGAGCAGGGCGGCGCGCAGTTCACGCTGCGCCTGCCCATCGCCTGACAATTTCCGCATGGCCTGGATCGAACCCTCCGATGTGCTGCTCGTCGAAGACGACGAGCATGTGCGCCTGGCCACGCTGCAGAGCCTGCGGCTCGCCGGCCTGCTGGCTCATGGCGTGGACTCCGCCGAGGCCGCGCAGGCGTGGCTGACGCCCGGCTTCGCCGGTGTCGTCGTCTGCGATGTGCAACTGCCCGGTGCCAGCGGCCTGCAGCTGCTGCAGGCCCTCGGCCAGCAGGACCGGGAGCTGCCCGTGGTGCTGGTCACGGGCCATGGCGACATCGGCATGGCGGTCGAAGCCATGCGCGACGGCGCCTGGGACTTCATCGAGAAGCCGTTTTCCGTCGAGCACCTCGTCGAGGTGGTGCGCCGTGCGCTGGCGCAGCGCCGGCTCGTGCTGGAAAACCGCCGCCTGAAGGCGCAGCTGGAGGATCAGGGCGTGGGCGGGCCGGCGGCCGGGCTGCTGGGCGCCAGCGCCGCCATGGAGCAGGTCCGCACGCTCATCGGCACGCTGGGCGCGGCGCGGGTGGATGTGCTGATCCACGGCGAGACCGGCGCGGGCAAGGAAGTCGTCGCGCGCGCGCTGCATGCGGCCAGCGGCGCGCGCGGCGCCTTCGTCGCCATCAACTGCGGCGCGCTGCCCGAGAGCGTGTTCGAGTCCGAGATCTTCGGCGCCGAAGCCGGCGCCTACACGGGCGCGGCCAAGCGCCGCATCGGCAAGCTCGAGTTCGCCGGCGACGGCACGGTGTTCCTCGACGAGATCGAGTCCATGCCGCTGGCGCTGCAGGTCAAGATGCTGCGCGTGCTGCAGGAGCGCAGCGTGGAGCGCCTGGGCGCGAACACCGTCGTGCCGCTGGCCTGCCGCATCGTCGCGGCCACCAAGGTGGACTTGCTGGCGCTGGCCGCCGAAGGGCGTTTCCGCGAGGACCTGTTCTACCGGCTGGACGTGGCCAGCATCGAGCTGCCGCCGCTGCGCCAGCGCCGCGAGGACATCCCGCTGCTGCTGAGCCATTTCTGCGCGCAGGCGGCCGAGCGGCTGCAGCGCCAGGTGCCGGCCTGGACGGCCGAGCAACTGGCCGCCTGGCAGGCGCGCGACTGGCTGGGCAACGTGCGCGAACTGCGCAATTTCGCCGAGCGCTGGGTGCTGGGGCTCGTCACCGAGGCGCCCGTGGTGCTGCCGCCGGCGCAGAGCAGCGAGCCCGCGCCGCTGCCGGCAGCGCCGCTGGACGAAGCGCTCGCGGCCGTCGAGCGACAGTGGATCGTGCAGGCGCTGCAGGAGAGTGGCGGCAACATCGCCAAGGCCGGCGAGCGCCTGGGCCTGGCACGCAAGACCTTGCACGACCGCATCCGCCGCCTGGGCCTGGACGCCGACGCCTACCGCAGCGGCGCGTGACGGCTTGACTGGCTGCGCCGCCGCCGGCCCCGCTGACCGATGACGGGTGACGCTCAGGTCACCGGCAACGGCGCCGGTGCGCCGCGTTCGCGGTGGGCCCATCGGTACAGCAGCGGCAGCACCAGCAGCGTCAGCACGGTGGACGACAGGATGCCGCCGATGACGACCGTGGCCAGCGGCCGCTGCACCTCGGCGCCGGTGCCGGTCGCCAGCGCCATGGGCACGAAGCCCAGTGACGCGACCAGCGCCGTCATCAGCACCGGCCGCAGCCGGGCCAGCGCGCCGTCGCGCACGGCGGTGTCCACGCTGGCGCCGGCGTCTCGCAACTGGCGGATGAAGCTCAGCATGACCAGCCCGTTGAGCACCGCCACGCCCGACAACGCGATGAAGCCCACCGCGGCCGAGATGGACCAGGGCAGGCCGCGCAGGGCCAGGGCGAGCACGCCGCCGGTCAGCGCAAACGGAATACCAGTGAACACGAGCAGTCCGTCGCGCAGATTGCCGAACATCGCGAACAGCAGCACCAGCACGGCCGCCAGCGCCAGCGGCACGACCACGCGCAGCCGCTGGGCGGCCGACTGCAGCTGCTCGAAGCTGCCGCCCCACACGCTCCAGGTGCCGGCCGGCAGCGTCACCTGACGGGCCACCGCGGCCTGTGCGTCGGCCACGAAGCCGCCCAGGTCGCGGCCGGTCACGTTCGCGCTGACGACGACACGGCGCTGGCCGTTCTCGCGTGACACCTGGTTGGGGCCTGGCGCCAGCGTGAGCGTCGCCACCTCCGCCAGCGGCACGGACCGCACCTGGCCGTCGGCGCCGCGTGGCAGCGGCACCGGCAGGCGACGGAGCGCGTCGAGGTCTTCGCGCACGGTTTCGGGCAGCCGCACGACGATGTCGAAGCGGCGATCACCCTGGACGAGCTGGCCGGCCTCGCGGCCCGCGATGGCCGTGGCGACGGCGTCCTGCACGTCGGCCAGCGCCAGCCCCAGCCGGCCCGCCCGCTCGCGGTCCACCTGCACGCTGAGCATGGGCAGGCCGCTGGTCTGCTCCACGGCCACGCCGGTGGCGCCGGGCACCGCGCGCAGCACGGCCGCCACCTGCTGCGCCGCGGCCTGCAAAGCCTCGGCGTCGCCGCCGAACAGCTTGACCGCCACGTCGGAGCGCACGCCCGACAGCAACTCGTTGAAGCGCAGCTGGATGGGTTGCGAGAACTCATAGCCGCTGCCGGGCAGACGCTCGGCCTCTTCGCGGATGGCGGCCAGCAGCTCGTCGCGGGTCTTGCGTGGCTCGGGCCAGTCGGCCATGGGCTTGAGCATGATGTAGCCGTCGGAGATGTTGGGCGGCATGGGGTCGGCGGCGATCTCCGCCGTGCCGGTGCGGGCGAAGATGCGCTCGATCTCAGGGAAGCGCGCCTTCAGCCGCGCTTCCAGCCGCTGCTGCAGCTCGACGGACTGGCTCAGCGACGTGCCCGGCATGCGCAAGGCCTGGATGGCGAAATCGCCCTCGTCGAGGTTGGGCACGAACTCGCTGCCCAGGCGCGTGGCCAGCGCCGCGCAGACCGCCACCAGCATGGTGGCCGCCGTCAGCACCACGGGCGCCTGGCGCAGCGTCGCGTCCAGCAGCGTGCGGTAGCGGCGCTCGGCCCAGCGCATGGCCGGCACGGTCTTCTCGTCCACGCGATGCCCGATGAACAGCGCCACGGCCGCCGGCACGAAGGTGATGGACAGCAGCATCGCGCCGCCCAGCGCCAGCAGCACCGTGATGGCCATCGGATGGAACATCTTGGCCTCGACGCCGCCCAGCGCCAGCAGCGGCAGGTAGACGACCATGATGATGAGCTGCCCGAACAGCAGCGGGCGGCGCGCCTCGCGGGCGGCCTCGAAGACCTCGGCGAAGCGCTCCTGGCGTGTCAGCGCGCGCCCCGCCGCGGCCTGCGCGTGGGCCAGCCGCCGCACGCAGTTCTCGACGATGACGACCGCGCCGTCCACGATGATGCCGAAGTCCAGCGCCCCCAGGCTCATCAGGTTGGCGCTTATGCCGGCCTTCACCATGCCGCTGAACGTGAACAGCATGGCCAGCGGGATCACCATTGCCGTGATGACGGCGGCGCGCACATTGCCCAGCAGCGCGAACAGCACGGCCACCACCAGCGCGGCACCTTCCAGCAAGTTGTTGCGGACGGTGCGGATCGCCTTGTCCACCAGCACGGTGCGGTCGTACACCGGCACGGCGCGTACACCGGCGGGCAGCGTCTTGTTGATGGCCTGCATGCGTTCGTCCACCGCGCGCGCCACCGTGCGGCTGTTCTCGCCCATCAGCATGAACACGGTGCCCAGCACCACCTCGCGCCCGTTCTCCGTGGCGGCACCCGTGCGCAACTCGCGGCCGGGGCCGATGTCCGCCACATCGCGCAGCCGCACGAGGCCCGACGGGGCTCGCGTCACCACGATCTCGCCCAGCTCGGCCGTCGTGGCGGCCTGGCCCAGCGTGCGCACGAGCACCTGCTCACCGGTCTTTTCGATGTAGCCCGCGCCCTGGTTGCCGTTGTTGCGTTCCAGCGCGTTGACCAGATCGGCCAGGCCCAGCCCGTAGGCGGCCAGCCGCTCCAGGCTGGGCGCGACGACGAACTGCTTCTGGTGGCCGCCGATGCTGTTCACCTCGGTCACGCCCGGCACGGTGCGCAGCTGGGGCTTGATGACCCAGTCCTGGATCTCACGCAGGTCGGTGGGTGTGTAGGCCGTGCCTTCGTCTGCTTCCACCGTCCACAGGTAGATCTCGCCCAGGCCCGTCGAGATCGGGCCGAGGGTCGGCGTGAGGCCGGCCGGCACGCGGGCTTCCTGCAGCCGCTGGTTGACGAGGTTGCGCGCGGCCTGGAGGTCGGTGCCATCGCGAAAAATCGCCGTCACCTGCGACAGGCCGTAGCGCGACAGCGAGCGCGTCTGCTCCAACCCCGGCAGGCCGGCCATGACGGCCTCCACCGGCACGCTGACGCGTTGCTCCGTCTCCAGCGGGGAATGGCCCGGTGCCTGCGTGTTGACGACGACCTGCACGTTGGTGATGTCGGCCACCGCGTCCACCGGCAGCCGCGCGGCGCTGTAGACACCCAGGCCGGCCATGGCCGCCACGCCCAGCATGACGAGCCAGCGCTGCGCGATGCACCAAGCGATGATGCGTTCAAACATGGTGATGCTCCCTCAATGGTCGTGGGCCGCGCTGGCCTTGCCCAGCTCGGCTTTCAGCACGAAGGCGTTCTTCGTCGCGATGCGGTCGCCCGGCGTCAGCCCGGCGACGATCTCGGTCTGCGTGTCGTCGGCTCGGCCGGTCGTCACCACCGCGGCTTCGAAGCCGCCGGGCACGGCCTTGAAGACGACGGTCTGCCCGTCCAGCGTCTGAACGGCGTCGGTGGGCACGGCCAGGGGCACGGGGATGTCGCCGCCCAGCACTTGCACCGTGACGAACAGGCCCGGCCGCCAGGCGGCCTGTGGGTTGGCCAGCGCCACGCGGGCGCGCGCGGTCCGCGTGGGCTCGCCCAGCAGCGCGCCGACGTAGCTGATCCGTCCCTCGGCGCGGCCGTCGAACGCGGTCGATGTGATGACGGCGCGCTGGCCGGTGCGCAGGTCGGCCAGGTCTTTGGGAGCGACCGCGAATTCCGCGGCGACGTGGCTGAGGTCGGCGATGGTGAAGACGGTGGTGTCGTCCTTCACGGCCTCGCCGCGCGTCAGGTGCTTTTCGACGATGACGCCGTCCAGCGGCGCGCGCAGCGCCAGCTGATTCAGCGCGCCCGCGGTGCCGGTGGCGCCGACGGCCGCCAGCTTCTGCTGCGCGTTGGCGACGGCGATGTCGGCCTCGCGCAGCGTGGTCTGGGCCTGCTCGCGGTCCTGCGCGGCGGCGATGCGGTCGCGCCAGAGCCGGTCCTCGCGCTCGAAAGCCAGCCGTGCCGCCTCCTGCCGGCGTTGCGCGCTCAGCAGTTCGCTGCGCTGTTCGGCCAGCGCCGGGCTGGCAATGACGGCCAGCATGTCGCCGCGCCGCACGGGCTGGCCCAGCTGAGCGGGCACGGCCTCGGCCACGCCGGCCACGCGCGGCACGATGTGGGCGGTGCGGTCCTCGTCGAGGCGTATCTCGCCCGCAAAGTGGGTCGTGCGCTGCAGCGTGGCGGGGCCGGCGACGGCCACGGCGATGCCGGCGGCCTCGCGCCGCGCGTCGTCGATGCTGAGGTGGCGGTCGCGGCTGTCGTCGTCATGGCCGGCCGGGCGGGCCTCGTCGCCGTGCGCCTCGTGAGGCGCATCGTCGTGGCCGCGCTCGTGCAGCAGCAGGGCGGTTGTGCCGGCACTGCCGAGCACCAGCAGGGCGGCCATCGCGATGGCCTGGGGTCGGGTGATGTTCATGGCGTGGTGGGCAGGATGCGGTCGATGACCGCCGCGGCTTGGTGGGCGGCGGCGAGCTGTTGGCGTTGGTGCTGGCGGGCCTGGATCAGCGCGCGTTGCGCATCCAGCACGTCCAGCAGGCCGGTCTTGCCGGCCTCGAAGCCCTGTCGCGCGGCGTCCAGCGCCAGGGCCGCCGCGGGGAGCACGGTGTCCCGCAGCGAGCGCAGCGACTGCAGTGACCGGCCCAGCCGGGCCTGCGCCTGCTGCAGCTCGGCGGCCAGCGCGAGCCGCGTGGCCTGCAGCTGGTCGTCGGCCTGGGCAGCGCGGGCGAGGGCCTGTTGCAGGCTGCCCTGGTTGCGGTCGAGCAGGGGCAGCGGCACGCTGAAGCCGATGACGGCCTGTGTGCGCCCGAGGTCGTTGGCGCGGCGCGCACCGACGCTGAGCGTCAGGTCCGGCGTGGCCTTGCTGCGCTCGACATCGACCGCGGCCCGGCGACGCTGCGCCTCGCGGCGCGCCGGGGCCAGGGCCGGGGAGGCGTCGAGCGCGGCCGTCAGGTCGGCCGGTGCCGGGCGCGCCGGGCTGTCGGCGCCACCGTGAGCGTCACTGTCGCCAGCGTCCACGCTGTCGAAGCGCGGCACCGTGTCGCCCAGCAGGGCGGCGAGTGACAGGCGTGCCGTGTCGAGCTCGGCCTGGGCTTCGCCGGCCTGGAGCTCCGCCTGGGCGAGCTCGACGCGGGCGCGAGCTTCGTCCACCGGCGAAAGCCGGCCCGCTGCGACACGGCGCGCCGTGGCGTCGAGCATCCGGCGCGTCAGCTCGGCGGCGTCGCGCGTCAAGGCCACCTGCTGCTGGGCCGACTGCACGGCATGGAAATCGGCCGTGACACGCGCAGCCAGCTCGGCGCGGCGGGCGGCCAGCTCCGCGAGGGCGACATCTCGGGCGCTTTCGGCCTCGGCGATGCGGGCGGCACGCTTGCCGCCCAGTTCCAGTGGAATGTCCAGCGTGGCCGTCGTCGTCCGCTGGTCGGCTCGCCAGTCCTCGACCTGGGCCGTGAAGGCCGGGTTGGGACGGGCCGCGGCCTGGCGTAGTGCGCCCTGGCTGGCGTCAACCTCGCGAGCGGTGGCGGCGAGGGCGGGGTGGTGTTGCGCGGCCTGGGCCTGGGCCTGGGCAAGCGTGAGGGGCGCGGCCGGCAGCGCGGCCGGCCACAGCCATGCGGCGGCCAGCAGTGGCCGCCAATGTGTGGTTCTCATCGAATCTCCTGGGAAAGGTTTCCGGGGGACTCGGCGAGACGGCAGGGGAAGAGGTGAGGACCGTCTCGCCGATCAGACGAGACGCAGCCACTGCGGGCGGTCAGGGGCGCGCTGGGGCGCGGAGGGGTAACGGTGCGGCCGTGCGGCGGGCGGCGCTTCACGCGCGGCCCATGCCAAGGTCGGCGAGGCCGGGGTGGGCAGGCCGGTCAGGCTGGCCGCATGGCAGTCGCCGCAGTCGGCATCCGCCTTGCCGGCCGAGGGCTTGGCGGCCTTCTCGGCCGGGTGCTCGTGGGCGTGGTGGCCGACATGGCGGGCCTCGGGCGGCGTGGTCTCGTGCTGGCAGTAGCCCGCCACCGCGCCCCAGCTGAACTGCAGGGGCAGCAGCAGGGCGAGGACGATGAGCAGCAGGCGGGCCATGGCGGCGATTATCCGTGCGCGCGGATCAGTCGCTCAGCTCTTGCCGCCATCCAGCAGCGCGTCGCGCAGCTTGGCGTCGGCCGGCGATTCGCCGAACCAGATGCGCAGGATCAGCGTGAAGAACTCGTCGTCGCCGACGGGGCCGCCCTGCGGCTGGCCCTGGATGTAGAACTGCGTGCCCTTGCCGGGCACGAAGTCCATCGCGAACGTGTCGCCGGCCACCAGCTTGGGCTTGCCGGAGAAGATCTCGATGAGGCGCGTGGTGGCCAGCGTGTGACGCGTCAGCTGCGCGGCCGGCGCGTTGTCGCTGATGCCGCGCATGAAGAGCCGGCCGAGGTCGGTGCCGGGCAGCTCTCGCAGTGCGATGAATTGCAGCCGCTTCGGGCCCGGCAGCGCGAGCAGCTCCGCAGGCGTGGCGGCATGCGCCGTGGTGTAGAGGGCGAGGTCGTAGGCCTTGATGACGAAGCGCACGCGAGTGCCCTTGCCATTGAGCTGCAGCGTGGTGCCGTCGAGCTGGGCCGTGGCGTCGAACTTGTTGGTGGTCGGGCCGGCGGCGGCCTGCAGGCACAGCGTGACGCCAGCGATCAAGGCGGCCCGGCGGGCCCGTGTGATGAGGGTCTGAGGTGGTTTCATGTCTCCTCCGGAAGGCTTTCTTGTTTCATCGTGACGGTCGCCATTCTGCGTGGCGGTGCGAGCGGCCGTGTCCCCGTTTGCGGTGGCCGTGGCTTGGGCTCAAGCGTGAATCCTCACAACGCGGCCCGGCCGGCCGACGGCCTCGCGGGCGCGCAGCTGCCCGCAGCCGCCCTCGACGTCCTGGCCCGCCGAATCGCGCAGCTTGGTCAGTACGCCACGGCGGCTGAGCTCGGCCGCGATTTCGCGCGCGCGCTCCCAGTCCGGCCGGGCAAAGGGCAGGCCGTCGGCGCTGTTGAACGGGATCATGTTCAGCAGGCCGTAGCGGCCCTTGAGCAGCCGCACGATGCCGTCCAGCTCCTGTGGCCCGTCGTTGACACCGTCCAGCAGCGTCCACTGGTACTGCACGGGGTAGCCGCTGGCGCGGCCGTAGGCGTCGGCGGCCTCCACCAGCGCTTCGGGTGATAGGCGGGGCGCGCGCGGCAGCAGGTCGGCACGCTTGGCCGCGTCGCTGGTGTGCAGCGACAGCGCCAGCGCGGGCTTCACCTCGGCCGCATGCAGTGCGTCGAATGCGCGCTCGTCGCCGACCGTGGAAAACACCAGCTGCTTGTGCGCGAAGCCTCCCTCGCGACCCAGCAAGGTGATGGCGTCCAGAACGTTCGCGAGGTTGTGCGAGGGCTCGCCCATGCCCATGAAGACCACCTTCTTCAATGCCGGGTTCTTGCGCCGGGCCAGCACGACCTGCGCGACGATCTCCGCGCTTGCGACCTGGCGGATCAGCCCGTCCACGCCGGTCATGCAAAAGCGGCAGCCAACCGCGCAGCCGACCTGGCTGGACACGCACACGCCATCGCGCGGCAGCAGCACGGTCTCGACGGTCTGGCCATCGCGCAAGCCCAGCAGCAGTCGCGCGGACATGCCGTCGCCACCGGCATGTTCGCTGCGCAGCGCCAGCAGGCCGTCCAGTTCGGCCATCAGACCAGGCAAGTCGGCCATGACGGCCTGCGGCAGCCAGCCCTTCAGTGGTTGCCGGCCGGCATCCAGCGGCAGGTTCTGCACCCAGTGGCGCAGCAAGCGGCTTTCGTGAGCGGGGTTGGCGCCCAGCGCTCGCAGGCGCTGGCGAATGTCGGAAATCAGCATGGCGGGGCGATTGTCCCCCGCGGGTGCCGGGGTGGCCTGCCACGCTGCGCCGGCCTGAGCTTTTCAAGCTGCTGGACCACTGCCATCCCGGCGATGTACTGCTGGTGGAACAGGTGGACCGCCTGTCACGCCTCAGTGTGGGTGACTGGGATGCCCTGAAGGCCGCCATCAAGGCCAAGGGCGTGCGCGTGGTTGCGCTGGACCTGCCGACCAGCCACGGTGCCATGCGGGCCGCGCCGCCTCCTGCGGACGGCGAAGAGCCCGACCCTACGGAGGTGATCCTGAAGGCCGTCAACGCGATGCTGCTGGACATGCTGGCCGTGATGGCTCGCAAGGGCTACACCGACCGTCGCCGCCGTCAGGCCGAGGACATCGCCAAGGCGCGAACCCAGGGGCTCTATCGTGGTCGCCAGGTAGACCAGAAGCGGCACGAGAACATCCTTGCGTTGCTTGATGCGGGCAGGACATGGGGTCAGGTGCAAGAACTGACCGGGGCCAGCCGCTCGACCATCCTGCGTGCCGTCAAACTTCGCGCTGCCGTCTAGACTTTGGTGGCGATGGACTGGACTTTCCACCCCACTTTGGTCGAGCCGTTTTATCTGCTCGTTATGAACGCCAACGTCCTGTCGGAGACTGAGGCCAAGCAAGCAGAGTTCATGGAGTCTTTGGGCCGGGCTGCCGCCAGCGTGACTGATGACGAACTGCTTGAAATGCTGAGGTCGTCCTGGCGCCCGGCAAAGGTGGCAGCGTGGCTCATAGCCAGGGACAAGCGCGAGCAGTTCGTGCCTCAGCTCGAAGCGATGTTGTTGGCGCGGCCCGACCATGCTGAGCATCTGTGCATCGCCCTCGCTGCGTTGCACGCCCGTTCATCGGTTGACGCGTTGCAGTGTTACGTTGACTTTTGCGCAGAGGGCAGATTTGCTCCAGGGGACGAGCTAGGTGAGCGGCTGTCTCCTGACTGGGCCGTAGCAGCCATTGAGTACATCGGTGATGAGTCTGCCGCCTCGCGTGCAGGCAACGGCTGGACGGCGTTCCTGGCAGCGCAGCAGCAGGCAATTCCTCGCCTGATGGTCGAACGTGGTGTCGGGACTCGATTGCGCGAAGCGTCAGAGGCGCGATTGATGGATGCGAAGAACTGGCTTGCTCTAACGCTGACGCTGCTGAACAGAGCGTAGGCGGCAGTGTATGGAGCTGTAGCAAATCGAGGGGGTACGGGGGGGGGGCGCCCGCCCCGCACCATCGGATGCCCACTCGGAAATTTCCGGCAAATATTCGGGAGGTTTGCTTGGTCTCAAACAACGACGTCAATCGGCGACTGAACGACTTCGCACGCCGCTCGTTCCTCAACATCGCGGACAAGGACTACATCGCAGCCCGTATGGCGGTGCGCGCTGAACTGATGCCTCAGTTTCTATGGGCGTCGCAACAAGCCATCGAGAAGTACCTCAAGTTCATCTTGCTCGTGAACCGCATTGAGGCCAAGGTTGGTCATGACATTGCGGCGTGCGTTGAAGCGCACGGAAGCGCTCCCCTTTCAATTGGATTTGTGGCCTGAGACTCGCAAGTTCATGCAGCACATCGCTGAGTACGGCGCGTACCGTTACTTGGATGTGTCGTACTTCGTTGATGGCTAACTGCATGTCGAGTTGGACAGGGCAGTGTGGGATTTGAGGCGCTATTGCCAGGTGCTGGACGGAAGCCATGTTGCGCTGACGGCGTCTGAGCAGCGTTCGGTGAAACTGGACTGGGCAGCCATCGCGACAAGCAAGGACAACCCGCCCAATGAGTTTCGCCTGGAGGGCGGATTTCTGGAGACGGTGATAGCGACGCCGAAGCATCCTGCTCGAAGCCACCTCTTGTGGCAGAACGCTTTTTTGGGTTCGCGGGGCCGTGCGTCCATCAGGGCCAAGCAATACAGCGCTGGCGAGAATTCGCCGCTTTATCTTTTCCCCGAAATGCTTGATGAGGTTCTCAAATACGTGAAGGTTCCGAAGAGGCTGGCTGATGGCTATCGCGAGCATCGGCGGGAAATCATGGCCGATCCGTCTAAGAGCCGCTAACGAAACTTATCATCTGCCTCAGTTCAAGAACCGCTGAGGAAGATGGCAGTCAAGAAGGAAGTCAGCGCAGCACTGTGGTCGCGGATACAGCCGCTGTTGCCCGAGGTGCGGAA